>JAPOJL010000068.1 GCA_029978425.1 Actinomycetota bacterium | reverse complement strand
CTCTAGAGGAAGCTTTAGATATCTTTAGAGAACGAGGTGGAGATCCCGATCGGCAAGGAAAACACCATGCGTTAGACCCATTGTTATGGCGCGCCAAAAAAGGAAATGACCCATCGTGGTCTGCAAATTTTGGAGAGGGAAGGCCAGGATGGCATGTCGAGTGTGTAGCAATTGCGCTGTCAAACACTGACTCTGGGAAGAGAACATCGATCTCACTCCAAGGTGGCGGCTCAGATCTCATTTTTCCTCATCACTTTATGACTGCGATTCAATCAAAATCCCTGACCGAGAAGGAATTTGCGGGAGCTTATGTTCATGCCGGAATGATCGGTCTTGATGGCGAGAAAATGAGCAAGAGCCGAGGAAATCTAGTCTTTGTTTCGAAGTTACTGCAGGCTGGAATAGCGCCTAATGTCATTCGGATTGCCCTTACGCTCCATCATTATCAAGAGGATCGAATGTGGAGTGAAGACTTGCTTCATCGAGCTCAATCTCTCTCGTCGAAAATTGAAAACGCGTTATCTCGTTCTGAAGTTGCTAGCAAAGCCCAATGTATTCAACGAATCGCGGATGCGATGGCCAATAATCTCGATACACCTGCCGCGTATTTGGCAATCGAGCAGTGGTGCGATGAAACTGCCTACGGTAGCGAGGGTGGTTCTGCGGGCGAGATCTCGCGGGCCCTCGATAGTTATCTTGGACTTGGTTACTAGATCTCCGGATTTCTCCGAAGGAAGCGTTCGACCTCTCGTGCAATAGCCTCGCCTGTAACTTCAGGTAAGTCGGAGGCATCTTTTGATGATTCAAGCTGGCGTACATAATCTCCAACTTCGGAATCTTCGGCTGCCATCTGATCAACTTGCTTCTCCCACGATGCAGCTCTTTCGGGTAGATCGCCTTGAGCAATACTTATCTCCAGAAAATCCTCCAGAGCGTTAACCAATGCAAGCGATGCTTTGGGAGATGGGGGAGTTGAAACATAGTGAGGCACGGCAGCCCACAGCGAAACTGCATCTAATCCACGACGATGGGAGGCATCTTGCAATACTCCGACAATTCCCGTGGGTCCTTCATATCGGGAGATCTCAACTCCTAACTTCTCCGCGACATCGGGATGAGCACCGCTTCCAGTAACGCTAATAGGTCGAGAGTGTGGTGTATCCGCCAGTAATGCGCCCATCGTTATCAGCATGGGAACTTCATAATCATCTGCAAGATCAAGAATTTCGTCGGCAAAGCGCTGCCATCTCATCGAGGGTTCAATACCTTTTACAACGAGAAAATCATGATCGAGATGAGGCGTTGAAACAGAGTAAACAATCGTGTTTGGCCAGATAATTTCGCGAACAACTTTCTCATCAACGCGAATTGTTGGGCGATTAACTTGAAAGTCGTAATAGTCCTCTGGATCCATCACGGCCAGTTGTTGGTGAGTCCATACTGTAAGCAGATGAGTAATCGCTCCGGTTGCTGATTCTCCAGCGTCATTCCATCCTTCGAATGCCGCAATCATGATAGGGCTCCGTAGGTTTAACGAGTTCTCGGAAATGAACATAGTGTGAGCCTACGATAAACTCCCACCAGTGAGCGCGCTGAAATCTGTCATCAAACCCAATGAAGGCTCGCTACGCATCGCCCTTAGATCCCGCGTTGTTATTGCGGACGGCGCCATGGGTACCATGATTCAGGCGGCAAATCCATCATTAGAAGATTTTCAAGGCCACGAAGGCTGCAATGAGATTCTCAATGTCACGAGACCTGAACTCATCGCTGAGATCCATCGGAAGTATCTCCAGGCAGGCGTTGATTCAATTGAGACAAATACTTTTGGAGCCAATTTGGCCAATCTCGGAGAGTATGGAATTCCGGAACGAATCTATGAGTTAGCTAAGGCTGGTGCTGAAATCGCACGTGCTGTAGCTGATGAATTCTCAAGCACCGAGAAACCCCGTTGGGTTTTAGGTTCTCTTGGCCCGGGAACAAAGCTTCCAACGCTGGGACATATTTCCTATCAAGAATTAAAAGATGCGTATCAAATTGCCTCACAAGGTTTAATCGATGGCGGAGCTGATGCGCTCCTTGTTGAAACAACTCAAGATCTTCTACAAGCTAAAGCGGCAGTCAATGGCGCACGAGCTGCTCGCGACAATTGCGAACGCGACATTGTGTTGATTGCCCAAGTAACAGTAGAAACAACAGGGACTATGTTGCTTGGTTCAGAAATAGGAGCCGCGCTTAATTCGCTCGCAGCCTTAGATGTGGATCTCATCGGCATGAACTGCGCAACTGGGCCCGCAGAAATGAGTGAACATCTCAGAACCTTGAGTAAATCTTCTCCCAATGGTATTTCTTGTATGCCCAATGCAGGTCTTCCTGTTCTCAAAGATGGTGGTGCCTACTACCCGCTCGGACCAGATGAACTTGCCACATCACTTTCTACCTTTGTGGATGAGTATGGCGTTGGGCTGATTGGCGGATGTTGCGGCACCACACCGGAGCATCTAGCGGCCGTTGTAGCAAAATTGGATCGCCATCATTCTCTACAACGTCAACCGAAGTTGGAATCTGGCGCTTCATCTCTCTATCAATTCGTTCCTTTTCGTCAGGATCAGACCTATTTGGCGATTGGCGAGCGAACCAACGCCAACGGCAGTCGAGCGTTTCGGGATGCACTTATCGCTGAAGATTGGGAGAAGTGCGTAGAGATCGCAAAGGATCAGATTCGCGAAGGTGCGCATCTCCTTGATCTATCTGTTGATTATGTAGGTCGCGACGGTGTTCGAGATATGACTGAGTTAGCTAAACGTTTTGCAACCGCAACAACTCTGCCCATAATGCTCGATTCGACCGAGCCATCAGTAATAAGAGCGGGATTAGAAAATTTAGGCGGTCGTTGTGTTATCAATTCGGTTAATTATGAAGATGGTGATGGTCCAGATTCGCGCTTTGCCAAAATCATGCCGATTGCTAAGGAACATGGCGCAGCGTTAGTCGCTCTTACGATAGATGAAGAGGGACAAGCTCGAGACAAAGAATGGAAGCTACGCGTTGCTAGGCGTCTCATCACCGACCTCACTGAGAAGTGGAATATACGAGTTTCGGACATAATCATTGATTGCTTAACTTTCCCAATTGCCACCGGGCAAGAAGAGACGCGACGTGATGCGATAGAAACTATTGATGCGATTCGTCAGTTGAAAATCGAGTTCCCTGATGTACAAACAACGCTGGGTGTAAGTAACGTATCTTTTGGTCTCAATCCCGCGGCTCGAATTGTCCTCAATTCGGTCTTTCTAGCCGAAGCGGTCAATGCGGGGCTTGATAGCGCGATTGTGCATCCATCGAAGATTTCTCCCATGAATCGCATTCCCCAGGAACAGCGCGATGTCGCACTTGATTTAATTTATGATCGTAGAACTTTTGACGGAGAAACGTGCACATACGATCCATTAGCGCGCTTTTTAGATTTGTTTGAAGGGGTCGAAGTTACATCGACTCGTCAATCTCGGGCCGCAGAGTTGGCTGCTCTACCTTTAACCGAACGTCTTGTAAAGCGAATCATCGATGGTGAAAAGC
>JAPOJL010000067.1 GCA_029978425.1 Actinomycetota bacterium | reverse complement strand
GCATATCTTGTGGATGCTGAAACGGGAGAGTTCCAGAAGACATTGAGCGCAGGTCAGCGTGAACATGATCTGGATCTTGCGCGCTTTAATGTTGCTGCAGAGCTGGAAGATCTCAAGTTAGCTGGAGTTCTATTTCCTGCAATGGATCCCATTCGCGCAAGCGAATCGGTCATAACGCGATATCGCAAAATTTGGAAGGCGCTGAGTGAACCACAAATCCTTCCTGCAAATGATCGTCATGCAGTCGAACGAGCTATGCGCTCACTGCAAGATATTGGATTCGCTGTTGAAGAAGTGGATCTGCAGCTCGCTGGAGATCAATCAACGCTTACGTTCACGCCAAAATTAGTTGCTCCGAATTATCACTCTCAGCGATTAAAAGATCTCATGGGACTAGAAACTGAAGAGTTTCAAGCAAAGAGAATTCTTGCTTCTTTTGACCGATTCCGCTCACGTGAGATTTCAAAGACGCCTGACCTCACTGAATCTGCACAGAGATGGCTCGATGAAGTCTTCTACAAAGTTGTGAACACCGTTCCCAAGGAGTTAGAAGGGCGAGTCGAAGATGCCCAGCTCTTTCATGAAGTACTCGAACATCGATGGTATTTGGGCGAGAAAGCCGGTAGCGATCTTGGCCTGGAATACGCGACAAAGGACTATATCTCCACAGTGCTTCCGCTACGAATGGATTCTGGTGCTCCTTCTGTTTGAGAGAATCGCGCCATGACAATCCCGCCGCTGCCACAGAACATGGGGCGAGCCTTTGATTTGAGTTCACTTACCAAGCCCAAAGTTGCAGAGACTGAGATCTCATCTGCGCCAGAAGCAACAGTCGAAAATCTGATGAACGATTATGTTGCTCGCTCAAAGGAAAAACCCATTGTGCTCTTGGCTTACTCACCACGCAGTAAAGCATCTATGGAGCTACGTGATCTTATGGCCGAGATGGCTAAGCGCGATAACTTCACATGGATTTTTGGCGCAATCAACGCAGATTCACAACCACAACTCGTGCAAGCTCTTCAGATTCAATCAGTTCCTTATGCAATCGCATTTATTGATGAACAACCACTTGCGCTTTTTGACAAGGTCTATCCGCAAGAGCAGATAGCACTTGTGATTACCAAACTCTTTGAAGTTGCAAAGGAGCGCGGGCTTAAAGTTGAAATTCCTGAAGTCAAAGAGGTTCCCATGGAACCGGAGGAAGTTGCTGCGCTCAGCGCGCTTGAGAGTGGCGATTACTCAGGTGCTGCAATGGCCTATCGCAATTGGTTACAACGAAAACCTGATGAGCAACTTGCCAAGATTGGGCTTGCACAATGTGAGTTGATGATCCGAATTGAGGCGCTTAACCCGGAATTGACCATCACAGATGCCAATGCCAATCCCACCATGATTGATAAGCAATTGATGGCTGCAGATATCGAAATTGCTCAGGGCGCCCCTAAGAGCGCTTTTGAGCGACTCATCACATATGTTAGAAACTCTGCGGGAGAAGATAAGAAGCGGGCGAAGGACCATCTATTGTTACTCTTCCAATTAGTTGATCCATCCGATCCCGATTTGATTCGGGCCCGAAACGAGTTAGCGAGCGCTCTCTTTTGAATAAGCCACTAGACCGCGCAGAACGTCGCGATTTACAGGCCATTTTCTTCCTCTTCGGCCTAGGCATCATGTGCTTGGCTCCGCGCTTGCCGGATATCAAGGCAAATCTCGATGTCTCAACTACATATTTCGGATTCTTGATGAGCTCAGGTTCAATCGGTGCGTTATCTGCTCAATTAGTAATCGGACATATTGTCCATCGCCTTGGCGTCTACAAAGTCCTGATCTACAGCTCCACAGCTACCTACATCACCCTGGGAATCTTGATTGAACTCCATAATCCAGAGATCTATATGGTGGTGAATATTCTCTGCGGATTTGCATGGGCTTCCTATCACATCGCGATCAATGCTCAAGCACTTCATCGTCAAGCAGAGAGTGGAGTTCAAATCATTCCGATGCTCCATGGACTGTGGAGCGCTGGTGCGGTTGCCACTGCCTTCATTGCTTTACTTATCTCATCTTCTGTATCGCTTAACTGGCACATCTACCCACTGATTGTCACGGTTTATTTATTGAAGCTCCGTTCCATTAAGCGCTTGCGTCCAGTATTTCTCGGCGGAAATGAAGTTACTGAGGCTGATGAAATATTTACCTTCCGCAAGATCCTCTCATCGTTCAGTATTGATTGGGTGGTAAGCCTTGGATTCCTCTGTGCGCTTATGCTTGAAGTATCAGTGGGTGACTGGGCCACGATTATGGCGCGCCAAGAATTTAATGTATCTAAATCCCTTGCTGTTGTGCCGTACTTCCTATTTATGACAGCCATGATTATTGGACGACTTAACTACAACCGCATTAAAGGCGACCGAAGTGATAAGGAAATGGTTCAACCTTTTGTAGTGCTTGGCGGAACTATCTTCTTAGTTTCACTGGGATTAAGTATGCAACTCAAGGAAACTAATCTTTCCTTGGGCTTTGCAGTATTTTGTCTTGGTTTCCTTCTTACTGGCTTTGGAATATCTTTTGTTGGACCACTCTTCTTCGGCTATGCCAGCGCACGATCAGATAAGCCCGGAGGCGTCGCAGTTGCCGAACTTGGAGCAATGAATCAAGTGCTCACCTTTATCGGTAGAGGCGTAATTTCAGTGGTTGCTGGAGCAACGACGTTACCGATTGCTATGACCATCCCAGGCGTGATGTTGATACTGGTAGCTTTTTTTGTGGCCGCAGCAAGCCAGCCGCGAAAGAAGTAAGCGAGGAGCTTTACTCGACTTTTAGCCAGACCGTGGCAAGTGGTGGCAACTTCATCACGATTGAAAATGGTTGGCCGCGATGTTCTTCCTTCAGCAGCTGTAGAGACGAATTAGTCACTCCAGATCCACCGTAACGCTGGTCATCGGTATTGAGAATTTCGCGCCACTGTCCATTCGCCGGTATTGGTAAGCGATAGTGCTCATGTGGCACAGGAGAGAAGTTAGTAATTGAAATGAGGCAAGAACCATCGTCTGCCCATCGCGCAAATGCGAGAGTGTTACCAGCGCCATCATCACCAATAAGCCATTGAAATCCATCTGTTAAGACATCTTTCTGCCAGAGAGCGGGATTATTGCGGTAACCGCTATTGATATCAGTGATGAGTTTTTGCACACCGCTATGTTCCCCGTATTGGGTTAGATGCCAATCCAGTGATTGCGATTCACGCCACTCATCATTCTGGGCAAATTCCGATCCCATAAACAATAGTTTCTTGCCGGGGTGTGCCCACATATACCCATATAGCGCGCGCAGCGTTGCAAGTTTCTGCCAACGATCGCCAGGAAACTTATTTACTAGCGCACCTTTACCATGCACGACTTCATCGTGAGAGAGAGGTAATAAGAAGTTTTCACTCCAGGCATAGAGAATAGAAAATGTAATCTCATTGTGGTGATAAACACGATGAACTGGTTCGTGGTGGAGATACTGCAGTTTCTTTCATCACCGCACCAACCAAGATACCGAGTTTTGTTTTATCGACAACACCAAGCTCAT
>JAPOJL010000066.1 GCA_029978425.1 Actinomycetota bacterium | reverse complement strand
CATAACACCAAATTAGCCTCCAAATTTGATTATGTAGTAACCACAACAAAATTTGCCTCATCAGAATTCAATGAGATTGGCACAAGTAATCTGGTCCAGATTCCACTGGGCGTAGATTTAAACAATTTCTCACCTGACCGGTATAACGAAGATTTGCGTACCAAGATGCTCAAGGGCGGTGATGTTTTGCTGGTGCACTGTGGTCGATTATCGCCTGAAAAGAAACCAGAACGTTCTCTGCAAGCCTTGCGCGAGCTGTTAAATCGCGGAGTTAATGCGCGCCTTGTCTTTATCGGAAGCGGGCCACTTCATAAGAAACTTTATGACTCCTCAAGGGATATCCCAGTCACCTTTTGGGGATATGTAGCTAACAAAAATCTCTTGGCACAGATGATTGCATCTGCCGATATTTCTATTGCGCCCGGCCCCATCGAAACTTTCTGCTTGGCAGCGCTTGAATCACTCGCTAGCGGCACTCCTGTTGTTGCTTCAAATACCAGCGCGGTTGGGGAATTCTTAAAGACCAAGGATGGAAATTATGTGGGGCTCACAGCCGATAACAATGGTGCAGCTTTCGCAGATGCCATTGAAAAGCTACTCTCACTCTCAAGCCAAGATCTGCAGATGCGGAAGCGTTGTCGCACCCAAGCTGAGAATTTTCCATGGTCAAAGACAATTTTCGAACTCAATGCGCTCCATCAACCTCTGCCAATCAAGGCGGCTTAAAGTGGATAAGCCGCTTACCTTCGCAATCATTGGCGATAGCGCGGCTTCAGGAGTTGGTGATTCAAATAGTGCGAAGCAGTATTTCGGGTGGGGTTACCACCTCGCTCAAGCTTTCGCTGAACCACTCGTCTATATAAATGTTGCACGGCCGGGAGCACAATCCCACGAGGTTCTGCATGACCAGCTACCCAAGATTCTCATCCACGAACCAGAGCTTGTCGCAGTTATTGTCGGAGGAAATGATTTGCTGAGAAATGGCTTCTCGCCTGATGTTTTTGAGAGGAATCTCAACCAGACAATTAAAGAGATTGTTTTAACTGGTGCAACCGTCATGCTGCTTGAGCTACATGATCCAACGAAGATTGTTCCGATGCCCCGCCTGATTGCTCGAGTTTGCCGCAGGCGCGTTGATTCCGTGAATCAAGCCACGAGAAAGATTGCGTATCGATATGGAGCCATCCTTCTTGAAACACGCTCTATGCCTGATATCTACGACCGTAATAAATGGCATGTTGATCGTATGCATCCAAGTCGATTGGGCCATCAATTTATCGCAGACAATTTCGGGCACCTTCTGCGCAAACGTGGATATAACGTTGGCGCGATGAAGTACGCACATCACAATAATCGCAGTCGACGTGATTCAATCAAATGGATGCTGAAAAATGGAACTCCTTGGTTCCTCAAGCGAAGTTTCGACCTATTGCCAGCGCTTATTTTGCTCAGTATTGCCGAACTCGTTTATATGATGAGCCAGTGCTTCCAGCAGATCCGCGAACCCTCGGCGCCACTCTCACCGACGGTGGATGCAATTTTGCTCTCTGGACCCAAGCAGCAACAGCCGTTGAGCTCTGCCTCTTCAATGAAGTCAATGGCAAGTTAGTCGAAACCCGCTTCGCCCTTTCACATCGCAATGGACCAATCTGGCATGGCTACCTCGCAGGTGTGCGCGCTGGACAGCGATATGGCTATCGCGTCTACGGAACCTGGGCGCCTGAATATGGATCGCGCTTTAACGCTGCCAAATTATTGATCGATCCTTACGCCCACAAGTTAGCTGGCAGCGTTACCTATGCGCCTGAAATTTACGGACATGTTGCTATCGATGGAACTGGCGAAGGAGATAACACCATTCGAGATAACCGCGATAGCGCGGGGTTTGTTCCATTCTCTGTTGTCACCGATTACCGCGCTCGCGAAATAGAGCGCCCCATTTACTCATGGACTCAAGAAGTGATCTATGAGGCTCATGTTCAGGGACTTACCGCAAAAAATATGCAGATACCTGCCGAAGAGCGCGGTACCTATAAAGCTTTGGGACATCCCAGCACTATCGATCATTTGAAGCACTTAGGTGTGACTGCACTCGAGCTACTTCCGATTCACTCGTATGCAACTGAACCTGCCATCTGGGAGCGCGGAAGAAAGAACCATTGGGGTTATAACGCCATTGCATTTTCGGCGCCACACTCTGAATACGCCGCAACCGATGATCCTGTTACCGAGTTGCAATGGGCTATTGATCGTTTACACGAAAACGGTATTGAAGTATTTCTCGATGTTGTCTATAACCACACTGCAGAAGGTGGCGTTGGGGGTCCGACTTTTTCTTACAAAGGAATAGATAACAACTCGTGGTATCGCCACGATGGACAAGGCAACTACATCGATGTCACTGGCTGTGGAAATACAATTCGCGCATCTAGCCCACACGGTGTGCGCCATATAGTCGATTCTTTGCGCTGGTGGGTTGAAGTAATTGGCGTTGATGGGTTCCGCTTCGACTTAACAACTGCGCTCTACTCAACTCAATCCGCTTTTGATTCAGCGCTGATGTCTGCCATTGAAGCTGATTCAGTCTTACGTAACTTCAAGATGATTGCTGAACCTTGGGATATATCTCGCTACTCACTCGGTGATTTTCCACATCCTTGGCGCGAATGGAATGACCGTTACCGCGACTCGGTACGCCAGTTCTGGTTAGGCGATTTAGCACGTGGCTATGGTGAAGGGGTTTCAGATATCGCCGATGGCATAAGCGGCTCATCCGATGTCTTCTTCTATCGCGGCCCAACTTCATCTATCAACTTTGTTACCGCACATGATGGATTTACCTTGACCGACTTGGTGATGTATTCGCAAAAACGAAATGAAGCAAACCTAGAAGATAATCGCGATGGTTCTACTGAAAATCGTTCCTGGAATATGGGTATAGAGGGGCCCACAAATGACCCACAACTGAATGCGCTCCGCCATTCACTGAAGAAATCGATGATGGCTACATTGCTCCTATCGGCAGGAGTTCCCATGATTACCATGGGCGATGAACTCTGCCGTACTCAAGCTGGTTCCAATAACGGTTATTCCATGCCGCGCGATATGAGCGTTGATATTGCCGACAGCCCCGAAACATTTATGGGCGGCTGGGCAAATCCATGGGAACTTTCAGATATACAGAAAGATATGCGCGACTCTGTTGCTGAACTGACGCGTATTCGTAAAACTTATCTCGCAGATGTTGCTGCAGAGTTTTTCACTGGTCGCCTTGATTTAGGAACGCAACGAAAAGATATTGCCTGGTTTAGTCTGGGTGGACATGAAATGACTGAGGCGCATTGGACAGATGGTGAGAAGCGAAGCCTGACTGTGCAGATTGAAGCCGGGCCTGATCGAGGTCTCTTGTTATTGCTTAACTCTGCAACGGAAGAGACTGCATTTACCTTGCCTGATGAAAAGTGGGGAACAAGTTTCCGTCGTATCTTCGATGCATCATCTCCTGTAGATACGCACCAACCAATCATTGAATTACCTGCTGCAAAGGTGAAAGTTGCGCCACACTGCGCTCAAGTCTGGCTAGTTACTCGTTCGTAATCCTTTATAGCTAGTTACTCGTTCGTAATCCTTTATATTAGGGACATGCTCGCCATCATTGCTCCAGGACAAGGTTCACAAACTCCTGGAATGCTCAGTGCTTGGCTTGAAG
>JAPOJL010000065.1 GCA_029978425.1 Actinomycetota bacterium | reverse complement strand
GCCAGCAGGAGTGCTGGAGCTATACGCAGTTGTGGTTTCGTTTTCGCTCATTATTACTTACCAACCTTGGTCTGATCGATTTGTGTGAATGTGTATGGGACTGGCGCTTGTGAACCATGTGGATGTTCTGCACCTGCATAAACCTTAAGTTTGGAGGCCATCTGCTTTCCGATGGAATTCTTTGGGAGCATTCCCTTGATTGCTTTTTCAACAGCGCGGGTTGGGAACTTCTCCATCAACTGCACGTAGTTACGTGAAGTAAGACCGCCTGGGAAACCTGAGTGTTGGTGGGCGAACTTGTCGGCCATCTTTGATCCAGTAAGAACTACCTTGTCTGCATTGATAACGATGACGAAGTCACCCATATCCATGTGAGGTGCGAATGTTGTCTTGTGCTTGCCGCGAAGGAGCACTGCAGCATGGCTAGCTAGGCGACCGAGAACAACGTCGGTTGCATCAATGACATGCCACTTACGTGCAACGTCGTTTGGGGTCGGACTAAAGGTACGCACGACAAACTCGCTTTCTTCTTACTTCTTTATTGGATCCGCTCCACGATTTTCTACAGAAGACCTGCGGAGGCAGAAGGGGAAGGTTACCCGCATGCGGGAAAGGGGTCAAAATCGGGCCTGATTAGTGGGACCAGACGGGCTCGGGGCTCTCATAGACCTGGCCCTCCGCACCGAAAATCAAGAATCTGGTGAAGCCACGTGCAAACCAGCGATCGTGCGTCACTGCAATCACTGTTCCTTGATAACTCGAGAGCGCGCGCTCTAGAGCTTCTGCACTCGCCAAATCTAAGTTATCAGTTGGCTCATCAAGCAATAAGAGAGTATCGCCGGCCAATTCGAGTAAGAGAACTTGGAAGCGCGCTTGCTGTCCACCAGAAAGTGAAGTGAATTGCTGTTCCGCCTGTTGCGCTAATTCATAACGACCGAGAACACTTTTTGCAGCGCCGAGTTGAAGTGAATGTTCTTCCCAGAGAATTTCCAACAGTGTTTTGCCAACAAATTCTGGATGTGCATGAGTCTGGGCAAAGAAACCTGGGACTACACGAGCGCCAAGTTTAAATGTTCCCGTATATCTCACCGTCTCATCACCTGAAAGTCGCCGCAAGAAGTGTGACTTTCCCGTTCCGTTCTTGCCGAGAATTGCGACGCGATCTTGGTAGTAAATCTCAAAAGTAAATGGCTCAGTGAGATTCTCAAGTGTTAAATCTTCACAGGTAACAACGCGCTCCCCTGTGCGTCCGCTCTTTAGCGTTACTTTCACATCTTGTTCGACAGGAGGAGGTGGTGGCGGTCCAACTTCTTCAAACTTTCGCAAACGAGTCTGCATGGCGCGATAACGTGAAGCCATATCGGGTGAGCTCGCGGCCTGCCATTGCAAAGTAAGTACTAATTCCTTTAGGCGCTTATGTTCATCTTCCCAACGCTCAACAAGTTGTGCAAACTGTTCATTTCGTGCTTTTCGTGCATCATGCCAAGTGTTGAATCCTTCACCATGAATCCACGCAGTATTTCCATTAACGCCCTGCTCAAGAGTTACGACTTTTGTAGCGGTTGCCGCTAATAATTCGCGATCGTGGCTAATAAAGAGAATGGTCTTCTTGGATTCTCGAATTTGTTCCTCTAGCCACCGTTTTGCTGGCACATCGAGATAGTTATCAGGCTCATCAAGAATCAATACCTCTTCTGGACCTTTGAGTAAGCACTCGAGCACTAACTTTTTCTGCTCGCCGCCAGAGAGTGAATTTACTTCGCGATTGGCTACGCGGTCATATGTTTTTCCAAGCGCGTTGGAACAGGCAATATCCCAGAGAACTTCTTGTTCATAACCACCAGCATCGCCCCAATCAGCCAGGGCTTGGGCATATGCCATCTGTTCTCTCTCTGCATCACTCTGTGCCATTGCCTCTTCTGCTGCTTTGAGAAGAGCAGCAGCGCTACGGATACGAAGTGGTGAAACGGAAACAAGTAAGTCGCGCACAGTTGAGGCATCCCGAATGGATCCAATGAATTGGCGCATCACGCCAAGTCCACCATTGATGATGATCTGTCCAGCATCCGGTTGGAGATCGCCAGCAATCATTCTAAAGAGAGTGGTCTTACCTGAACCGTTAGGGCCGATGAGAGCAACTTTAGAACCATCTCCAACGCGAAAAGAGACATCGTTAAGTAGAACGCGACCATCAGATAACGCGTACTCGATGCCAACTACATTTATCTGGCCCATTGCTAAGACTTGCTTATTCTTATATCAGCTCGAACCTCAGATAGAGAGATAACCTCTATCTTAATTCCCTCAACAATGACTTAATCACCAGATTTTAAGGTTGCATCCGTAAAGTCTTCCTTGATTGATCCGCTCCTGCGTTGAGTCATCCATCCACCTTTGATCGATGGAACTTGCATATCCACTGTGTAGATCAGTACTCCTTCATTACTTTGAGGAATCACATCGAATCCACCCGAGATACGGTATTCAGCAACAAGAATCTTGGACGAGCTAAGCCTTATCAATTGTGCTTTTGTGCCAGAGAGACTCTTAACGAGAGGTGCC
This sequence comes from Actinomycetota bacterium, assembly GCA_029978425.1. The sequence continues at coordinate 1,249 of JAPOJL010000065.1, read as the reverse complement.
AGACTTCGTGATACCGGCGTACTGCTTAAAGAATCTAGTGTGAGGCAATCAATTTGTGATTCCTTGAGCCAATCAGAGATATATCGATTCCAAGCATTGAGCTCAATTGCTTGAACACTCCAATTAAGGGACATGATGTCCCATGAACCATACGTTTCCTTTCGGCCATCTGTTGTGTAAAGATCATGCAGACCAAATAAGTGCCCAGTTTCGTGTGCTATCCACTTCCAATCGGCCCCAGGAAAACTTCGATAAGCGTCTGCGCCAGAGATTGAACCATTGAAAATATCGCCGTCGTTAGTCTCGACTTGCATTGGGAAAGCAGGTCCGTAGGCAATCGAGCTCGCGGGAATATTCTTAGGACTTAGTACGTACACCACATCAAACTTTGAGTAATCGACAATGGGATCCGCGGCTGCCAATGCAGCTTTGTAATACCCAACTGCATCACCACTACTCCAAGTTCCTAAGTTGTAATAGTTGGATGGAAAATTTAAGCGTAGGTAACTGGGAAGAATCTGGAAAGAGAATGAAACTTGATTATCTGAAACTTTCCGGTAGAAATCATCCATTCCTTTTGCCATGTCAAAGTAAAGTTCTGATGGATTACCTGAACCAATAACATCTGGAAAATCAACTGGAATCATCAAGGCTCGAATAACTCCCGACGTTGGAAGGCGATCTGTCCGATGCGGAAATCCACTATTCATTCCCGAGTTGCCATCCTGTCCTAGCAGCTGGCATTGATTCTTTGGTTGGAAGGCTTGAGTTTGTGGTTTCAGATTAATGGTGACGGTGAAGATACCAAGTGAATTTGGTTGGAGCCCTGTGATTGACGCCGTTCCGCGATCATCCACAGTTAGTGAATAGGTCTTACGGACATATTTGTCTCTATTCGAATTTGGCTCGACAGTATCAAATACATAACTCCCAGTAGGTAAATTCAAATAGACCGTGCCGTCAACGTTGGACCCGAAGAAGATCCAGTTGCCATCACTCTTCCTGTAATAAATACCGGGTGAATTTAGTGAGCGCCCAGCGTTCTCAGGATCATAAATCCAAAGCTTTACATTTACGCCAGGCGTTACCGTTACTGGTGTAAAAGTTAACTCTGAACTTCTTTTTCCTCCAGTCGCTGCTCCTCCGCCCCCTTGATAAATCGTAAGCGACCTAAGAGTCGGGGTTGGAGTTGGAGTTGGAGTTGGAGTTGGAGTTGGAGTTGGAGTTGGAGTTGTCGTCCTGGTTGTTC
>JAPOJL010000064.1 GCA_029978425.1 Actinomycetota bacterium | reverse complement strand
AGCGTCTGAAGTTCTGATGCGTTGAGCTCAACGATTGGCATCAATTCTTTGATCTGCTCGAGTTTGGTCGCTGAAGCTATTGGAGCCGAGACAGTCTTCTGTTGGCGGAGCCAAGCAAGTGCGATGGCTGAAACCGAGGTATTTCTTTCCTTGGCGATGTGATCAAGTTTCTGCAGCATGGACCAACCTCGATCATTTGCGTAAGAGTTTGCAACTCCGGTGGCACGAACTGATTCCACGGTTACACCGGGGCGATACTTTCCAGAGAGGAATCCTCGAGCCAGCCCATAAAAAGGAATTTCTGAGAGTCCATTCTTTTCGACAGTATCACGAAGCGTTGTTTCGTAATCACGATCCATCAAGTTGTATTGATCTTGGCAGGCAACATATGAAGCGAGGTTTAAGTTTTTGGCGATATCGAGTGACTCTTGAAGGCGAGCTGGAGTGAAATTGGAAGCAGCGACATAACGAACTTTTCCAGCCCTAATGAGGGAATCAAACGCACCCAAAGTTTCTTCGATGGGAGTCTCAGGATCATCTTGGTGTGCGTAGTAAAGGTCGATGTAATCAGTTTGTAAGCGACGTAAGGAGTCATCACAGGCGGCAGCAATATTTGCCGCTTTAAGACCAGGACGGGTATCGAGCTTTGAAACCTTAGTAGCAATCACCATTTGGCTGCGATTTCCGCGCTTTTTCATCCAATTTCCAATGATGGTTTCTGATTCACCGCCTACGTGGCCGGGAGCCCATTGAGAATACATATCTGCGGTATCGACAAAATTTCCGCCGTTATCAAAGTAGTAACTCAGCACATCTTCCGAGTTCTTCACATCGGCGCTAAAGCCAAAGACATTGCCACCAAGGCAGAGCGGATGGACCTGAAGATCTGTTTTCGGGAGAGTAATCATTGCGGCATCGTATAGCGATAAAGGACATCGCGTCCCCACTCGGTAAATCCAAGTGATTGATAGAGCTTAATTGCAGAATCATTATTAGCATCGACATAGAGCATGGCGCTAAAGATTCCTTGATAGCGCATATGTCGAAGGCCGGCGATTGTTACAGCTTTACCAATTCCTTTTCCAGCAAATTTCGGATCTACTCCCATAATGTAAATCTCACCGATCGGATCATGGTCATGTTCTGGTTCGCTATGAGAATGCTTATGGGTATGTCCACCATGAATCTTGGTCCAACAAAATCCGGTCATCTCGCCATTTTCTTCGGCAATAAGAAATCCTTGCGGATCGAACCACTCTTCTTTGGTGCGAATATCAAGGTCGCGAGCGCTCCAATTACCTTGTTCTGGATGATTTGCAAAAGCTCTATTGTTGAGCGCTATCCATTCTTCATTATCGATACTAGGTAAGAAGTTTCTAATTGTTACTTCTTTAGAGAGTTCAGGGACGGGCTGTGGTGACGGGGTGATCGCGGCGCTTTGGATGACGGTGCGGGCGCGAGTAAAGCCAGACTTTTCAGCGATGTTCTTAGCGCCCATTAAGTCTCCGTGAGACCAGAGTCGAAGCTTTGATCCAGCGCGCTCTTGCGCTGCGGCGAGAAGTGATTGACCAATGCCTTTCTTGCGATGGTCAGGATGAACGACTAATTCAGCGCTGGGGCCTTCAACTTGGTCAGTCAGATCAAGGTGTGCGTAACCCACGACAACGCCATTGTTTTCTGCGATGAAATGGGTATCTGCTTTATCTCCGCCGTGACGTAAATGAAGTAGAACGTGTTCGCTCACGGGTGGAACGCCATCGTGATCGGATGCCGCGGCGATCAGGGCAAGAACCTGAGTTTGTTGGGTGGGACTTAAATGGTCGAGCTGCGAAATCAAGAGAGTTGGTCAGATAGAGATTGATCTTTAGGGCTGGTGTTAAAGCGATAGCCCACATTTCTTACGGTCCCGATGATGGCTTCAAATTCCGTACCGAGCTTGGAACGCAGGCGACGGATATGGACATCAACAGTTCTGGTGCCACCGAAGTAGTCATAGCCCCAAATCTCTTGGAGTAATTGGGAGCGAGTAAAGACTCTTCCAGGATGTTGCGCCATGTATTTCAGTAATTCAAACTCTTTGTAGGTGAGATCTAGTGAGCGACCTTTAATCTTTGCAGTGTAAGTCTTTTCATCGATGACGACATCGCCGCTCTTGATTTCACCTGAGGTGGGATCGGCTGCGATACGGAGCGCTTGAATCTTTCCAATTGCAACGCGAATGCGCGCATCCACTTCAGCAGGGCCTGCAGTATCAAGGATGACATCATCAAATCCCCAATCTGCATTAGTGGCAGATAAGCCACCTTCGGTGGTGATGAGTATGAGGGGGCAACCGATTCCGGTTGTTGTAATGAGTTTGGTGAGAGATTTTGCAGCTGGCAGATCGCGACGCGCATCAATAAATAAGCAATCTACTTCTGGAATATCAACAAGAACTGAACCAATAGCAGGCAAGATGCGAACCTGATGCTGAAGCAAACCAAGTGCAGGAAGAACTTCTGCGCTGGCTCCAGTCGTGTTCGTCAAAAGTAGAATGCGTGCCATAAGAGTGAAAGAATACCCGCGTGGATAATTACCTTCCAATTCTCATAGTTTTCACGCTCGCAACGGCGTATGGGCTCTGGTATCAACGTAGCCGCGGGAAGGTTAAATCCAATTCATCGCGATCGAGTTCTATAGCTATCTCATCACAAGACATTGGTACAGATTTGGGATCACGAGTGACGCTGGTGCAATTCTCATCGGCGTTCTGTACTCCATGTCGCGCAACTCGTGCGCTGCTTACCGATATCACCGCAGATCTATCTGATGTTAAACATGTAGATATAGATGCCGAGAAGAATCTTGATTTAGTTCGTCGGTTGGATATCAGGTCCACCCCCACGACCTTGGTTCTGGATAAATCAGGCAAAGAAGTAGGCCGCGCGGTCGGCGCTCCGAAGCGAGCTGAGGTTTTAGCCACACTTTCTGCTATCAAATAGTTGCAAAGTATTCGCAACTCGCTTTGATAGCGATTTCAATTTAATCTGTGACCATGTTCGGCATCGAGCCCCAGTTCTTCACAAAGCGGCGCGTGATTGATTTCTGCCGTTTCGCTGGCCAGCTCTGTCTGGCGTAGTTGTTGATTTAAAAATATCCAACTACCCAACTTTCTAGAAAATCAAAGGAAAAGAAATGTCGATTACCAGCGTTTTGAAATTTAGTACTCATGATGATGTAAAACTTCTTGATGCGCGCGGGCCACGCTTTGGCGCACTCATCACTACCGTTGTTTTAGCGGTTATTTTAGTAACGGGTTCTTTACCGCTATTAGTATGGCAACTTTCAGTATTTGCCATCGGGGCGTTTGTGGGGCCACAAGCAACTCCGTATGCCTGGATCTATCGCACTTTTGTTAAGCCGCGACTACGTGGTGATATTCCAACGGAAGATACGCGACCTCCGCAATTCGCTCAGATTGTTGGGTTTCTCTTCACGTTGACTGCAACACTTGCTCTTGCATTTGATGCGACCGCAGTCTTTACCGTTGCGACGGGGTTTGCACTTGCTGCAGCCTTTCTCAATGCAGTTTTCAACTACTGCCTCGGTTGCGAGATGTATTTGCTGATTGCTCGCGCTCGTGGAGCGGTGTCACGGCGTAGAAATCATGAGGATTCCTACAACTTACCCAACCTCTAATAGCCCTCTAGAATTACGGGGTGGCAGAGAAGAACGAATTACGCGATAAGGGCTTACGTTTAACGCCCCAACGCGAATTAGTGCTGCAAGCCGTGCGCGATCTCGGCCATGCCACCCCTGAGGAAGTTGCGGAGAAA
>JAPOJL010000063.1 GCA_029978425.1 Actinomycetota bacterium | reverse complement strand
TGAGGCTTCAGGAAGTTTGCTCAGTTGATTCATCCAGAGGTATGCAGCAGCTGTCATCGCCAGCCCTGCAAGAAGAATCAAGGCGCCCGACTGAGTGGAGAAGGCGCGAGATGTGCTTGGTTGAGTGGAGAGAAGTAGGAGCAATAGCCAAGGGGCAGCTGCAGATAAGTGAGCGGAGTTCTTGATCCAATTATGTTTTACAGCAATCTCGCGACGCAGAGTGAGATCTTCTCGGATGAAGTTACCTAAGAGGCGAAGAATATTGAGCAACTCGGCGCTTCCCAATACCTTCGCCATCGCGAGTGATTCCAGAATTTGGTCTGTGGTCGGATGAGCCAATTCTCTTTTTGATAGCGCAATTGCTTTCTCAAAGTCTCCTGAAAGATAAATCTCGTCGCGAAAACGAAGAAAATAGGGTCTTAATATCTCGGGTCCACGATCTGAAAGTCCAATAAGGCACTCATTAAGCGAAAGGCCGGATTGAACACCAGCTCTCAAATGATCAATCATTTCAGGCGCGGCTCCTTGAATTGCCATCGCTCTTCTTGAGACCGCCTTTGCCCGAGCGATGGTCATGAATATCGCAATAAAACAAGAGAAAGCTGCGGCTATGTAGAGAGATTGTGAGACTGTGAACACGATAAAAAATGTAAGCGCTGCTGCAGAAGTTATGACCAAAGCGTTCCTGTAAGAAACTTGCTTCAATGAATTCATGCAATGACACCTAGGCCCTTCTCGTAGTCAGTTCCATTCCATCGCCATATCGATTCAATCTCTGCTCGATCATTCTCAAATCGCCCAGTAACTCTGGCGACTTCACGGACTCTTCGCGTTCCATCGTCTCCAAGTGAAACTTGAACAACGACATCGATGGCAGATGCGACTACCGGAGCGATAAATTTGTGAGAAATATTTTCACCCGCAAGCAGAGGCAGCGTCTGCAGTTTTGTAATTGCATCACGCGCTGAATTGGCGTGGAGAGTACCCATCCCAGGGAGTCCTGAATTTAGCGCTAGCAATAAATCAAGCGCCTCTGCTTCTCGCACTTCTCCTACGACAATCCTTGATGGGCGCATTCTGAGCGCTTCCTTGATTAATTTTCGGAGATTGACCGCACCATCGCCTTGGAGATTTGCGCCCCGAGTTTGCATTTGAATGAGATCAGGATTTTTAGGTTGAAGTTCAAAGACTTCTTCGATAGTAATTACTCTCTGATTGATTGGCACTTCATTAACGAGAGCATTGAGAAGAGTGGTCTTTCCAGCTTGAGTACCACCACTTACCAAGATGTTAAGTCCACTCTTAACAGCTCGAGATAGATCAATGGAAACATCAGTCGAGAGCACGCCCATGGTCACCAAATCGCTCAAACTCTTATGGCGCATCAGATGTTTACGAATATTTACCGCCCAGTGTTCAGCGGTAATTTCAGGGATTACAACATGTAAACGGCTCCCATCTGGCAATCTGGCGTCGACAAAAGGTTGCGAAATATCAAGCCGTCTTCCACTCCAAATCAGAGTTCGGTCAACCAACTGTCTTACGGATTCAGAAGTGAGGACAAGGTTTATCAACTGGCTCTTTCCTGCACGAGCTACAAATATTCTCTCTGGGGAGTTAATCCAAATCTCTTCAATTGTGGGATCGGCAATGAGGTCAGCGATTGGCCCAAAGACAACTTCCGGATCCATTGTTTCCATGGGGCAGAAGGTAAGAGGGCACTGACGTTCAAGGCGAAATAGATATCGTGAATGTGGATAAGTAGGTGTGGGCTCATCTTTGCGTACCTGTGTGGCTACGTTAAGTAACTCTTGGCGCTTTTAGTGCAGGTGCTCCATCTAGTCGATTGAGAATTTCAAGTGGGCTCTCTTTCCCGTTTGCGCTAATCACATGTGCCTCGCAGCGAAAGTTGCTCTCGAGCCAGCTTTTCTGCACTCGCTCTGCAATTGCACCCGCAACTTCAATCTGAGCATTAACAATCATTGTAAATTCAAAGCGCCCTAGTCGAGCGCAGAGATCTTCCAATCTTGTCACTCCTTTAAGAAGTTCAGCGAATGCAAGAATAGCCGCCTCGTAGAGCGATTCGTTTTCTGGAATGTTGGGTGACAATTGAAACCGAATCAGCGCCAGCCGAGACTTGTTTCGTTCCGCCGCTGCTAATTCGCGCCTCAAGCTTTCATAAAAGTATGGCGGTGCAGCTAGGTATGTCAGAGAGTCACGTAAACCATCGTGGGAAAACATCATCTGCTGCTCACTTTTCATCTCACTGATAAAGTTCACCTGTGAGCAATAAGAAGGAGAGAGTAAATAACTCTCAACCGAGGTCAAACGGTGATTCTTTCAAGAAGCTCAAAGCGTTCCATTGTGGCAACCCTGCTTTATATCGAGGCAGCGATAGTGCTTGCCCTAGCGCTCTGGTTGGTCATCTTCAGTTTTACTCATGAGAATGAAGAAGTGGCGCCACTTCTTGGCGAAATCGGTTTCGCACTCCTTGGGGCTGCTGGTTTATATGTGGCTGGACGTGGATACGCCAAAGGTAAGAACTATGGGAGGTCTCCGGCAATGCTCGCGAATTTAATTGCGTTGGGTGTTGCCTACTACCAAATCCAAGGTGCCTTTTACATTGGAGCAGTCGTAATCATTCCGCTGGCCGTATCAATAATTTATCTCGTACTTGCTATAGCAAAATAAGAAAACTCTTAATCACAAATAACTGCAAATTTTTACAAAGGTACGACTTGTTGGTCCTCCCAGAGCACTCCCGTTAACTTCTCTTGATCTGTTTCACCGGCTGCATTAAATGGTCGGGTTGCTAGCCAGATTGCAGTTGCAGCGCCTTCTTCGGCAGAACGTGGCGCATCAGGTCCTCCCATATCTGTCCGAGAATGATTAGGACAGATTGCATCAACTAATAAACCGCGAGCGCCGAGTCCAGTCTCATGTGCCAAGTTACGAACAAGTGCATTCACTCCGGCTTTACTAACTCGATACGGTGCAAGTCCACCTGCATTTCCTGGTCCTGACATTCGACCTAAGCAAGCTGAGAAAATAACGATGCGGCCATTACGCGCATCTGCCATCGCAGGTGCAATTCCATTTACAAGTTGGAAGACTGAATCTAAATTAATTGCCATCACGCGACGCCATTCAGCATCGGTAGTTCTGAGAGTCTTTGACATCTTCTCGCTCATCACGCCATGGGCCAACATCAAGACTTGTGGCACAGGAAGAGATTGTGTAATCGCCGCGATAGTTTCGCGCACCTGCTCTGGCTGCTCGAGATCGCAGACAAAAGTGGAGACGTTGACTCCTTGAATCTCTTGGGCAGAGCTCTCTAACTTGGCACGATCTTTAGCGATGAGGGCAAGATCGAAACCGCGTTGTGCCAGCGCTTTTGCGCTTTCAAATCCAAGCCCTCGGCTTCCACCTGTTATGACGGCTAAGGGGCGAGTTGATGTGGTCTCCATAGTGGGAAGGGTCTCAAAGATTGGATAGCGCGGCACCCTGAATTAGCCAAAGAGTTCTCATTGGCGAATGTGCGCAATCTCGCGCTGGGGCAGCCAATGGGGGCATTTATGCTGCGCGCCTCGAGCCTATAGTCTTAGCCCACGCTCGAATCTGAGCGGATAAGTATGTGAGAACGCAAAGGAGCGCTCTGTGTCGCAATCAGGTCAGGACTTCGGAGCAAATGATTGGCTCGTTGAAGAAATGTTTGAGCGATACCAAGCAGATCCAACTTCCGTTCCAACTGAATGGGTTACCTACTTCCAGAATAATCCGCAGGCTGCTTCGCCTAGCGCTAGCGCACCTGTTGCGGGCGCGCCTAAGGGTGGAACACCACCAACTCCAAAACCTGTAACTCCACCAAATATTTCGATGGGTGCTGCTCCTGCAACACCTGCAAC
>JAPOJL010000062.1 GCA_029978425.1 Actinomycetota bacterium | reverse complement strand
CCCATCGCTTCAAGTGCAACGGCAGCCCAATAACCAACTTTTCCAAAGCCTTGAATCGCAACAGTTGCTCCGTGAGGATCAATTCCTTTTATCTTGAGTGCTTCACGAACTGAGATTGCAACGCCATCTCCTGTTGCAGATGTTCTACCCAGCGAACCACCAAGAACTATTGGCTTTCCGGTAACAACTCCAGGAACTGAGAAACCAGCGTTCACTGAATATGTATCCATCATCCAGGCCATATTTCGCTCATCAGTTCCCACATCAGGCGCTGGAATATCGCGCTCCGGACCAATGATGGGGAGAATTTCTGAGGTGTAACGACGCGTGAGTCTTTCATTTTCAGTCATTGAGAGCGTCTTGGGATTTACTGCTACGCCACCTTTTGCACCACCATACGGAAGATTTGCGAGCGCACATTTCCATGTCATCAACATCGCTAGCGCCACGGTTTCATCGAGATCTATATCTTGATGAAATCTCACACCACCTTTAGAGGGACCTCGCGTGGTCGAGTATTGAACGCGGTAACCCTTGTACATCTCAACGCGGCCATCGTCGCGGCGTAGTGGTACCGCTACTTCAAGAACGCGGCGCGGGGTAGAGAGAGTGTTCCAGTCATTTTCAGAGAGTTTGAGTTGATCAATAGCTCTTCGCAATTGCGAGAGCGCTGTAGCCAGGGGAGATTCCTTCGATGACGCCATTGTCATGCCGCAAATCTAGCCCTGCGCCATTAAAAACGCGATAAGGAATGCCGAGAGTTTTTATGGCGCACTCCACACTTTTTGCGAAATTTCCACTAATCTCATCGCAACTGCACATAGGCGTGTGGGGAAGTCAACGACTTTGAAACACTTCAACGAAGAGGTGGGTATGTCAGAAAATCACGACTGGTCATTTGATACGCAACAAATTCACTCTGGCCAAGTTCCCGATCCCACAACAGGATCTCGCTCTCTTCCGATTTATCAAACGACGGCCTATCAATTTCGAGATACCCAGCATGCTGCAAATCTTTTTGGAATTGCCGAAGCGGGAAATGTTTATACCCGCATTAATAATCCGACACAAGATGCCGTTGAAAAGCGTTTAGCAGTCTTGGAACATGGAAAAGCATCCCTCTTAGTCGCATCAGGCATGGCAGCCACAACTCTTGCCATCATGAATGTCGCGGAAGCGGGCGATCATGTTGTTGCTAGTCCCTATGTATATGGAGGTACTTACAACCTCTTCAAGTACACACTTCCAAAATTCGGAATTCAATTTACCTTTGTTGATGATGCCAGCGACCTTGATTCATGGCGTAAAGCAGTTCGTCCCAACACCAAGGCCTTCTTCGGAGAAGGCTTGTCCAATCCGCTTGGCGTTGCTCTTGATCTTGAAGGAATCGCAAATATCGCCCATGAAGTTGGGGTTCCGTGGATTGTCGATAACACGATTGCAACTCCCTATGTAACAAGACCTATAGATTACGGAGTGGATATCGTCACTCATTCTGCGACCAAGTTTCTATCGGGCCATGGAAGCGCAATGGTGGGCGCGATTATCGATTCAGGAAATTTCGATTTCGCTAAACATCCAGATAAGTTCCCAGGTTTCAATCAGCCAGACCCTAGTTACAACAACATGGTGTATGCCAAAGATTTAGGGGTGGGTTCAGCCTTCGGAAATGTGGCATATATATTCAAATGTAGATTGCAGTTACTTCGCGATATGGGGCCGAGTGTTTCACCATTTAATGCCTGGCTATTGGCTCAAGGACTGGAAACTCTCAGCATGAGAATGGAGCGACATCTCAAGAACTCACAAGCAGTTGCGGAATGGCTCGCAAATCATCCTCAAGTTGCATCAGTGAGTTATTCAGGATTACCGAACTCTCCTTGGTATGCGAATGCGAAGAAATATGCAGCGCGTGGAGCAGGTGCGGTCATGGCTTTTGATATCAAAGGTGGCTTAGAAGCTGGAAAGAAGTTCGTAGAAGGCTTAACGTTATTTAGCCATGTCGCAAATATCGGTGATGTGCGATCCCTGGTGATTCATCCTGCTTCGACCACACATTCTCAACTTGGTGAAGAAGGATTGCGTGGCGCTGGAATTACCTCAGGAACTATTCGTCTCAGTATCGGAATCGAAGATATCGCCGACATCATCGCTGACTTACAGAAAGGCTTTACAGCAGCGAAGGCTTAAGGGTCATTTCATAGAGAACGGCGCTGATATCTTCGCCACCACAATTACAGTTGCGATCGGCGCTTCCTAGAAGTGTAAACCCCGCCGTTTCTGCGGTCTTTCGCGAGGCAATATTGGGTTCAGCAATCGTCGCTTGAATCGCTCCCACATCATTTCTACTTTTCATCTTCTCAATAAAGAGGTGTAGTCCATTCTTTATCGCACCTTTTCTCCGCCCCCATGGCGCGCACCAATAGCCAATATCTGCAATTCTGGTTGCTGGATTAATAGAGTGCACACCAATAACCCCGTAAGGTTTTTCGGCGCTATCACTTTCGATTACCCAGACTTCGACATCGCCCGCAAGAGTTTTGGCAAAGCCAACTGCATGCTCTCGCGTGTAGGGACGTTGGATCTGGGTCCACTTTTGAATTTCTAAATCTTGGCAGGCTTCAAATATCCAATCAGCATCATCTGCAGCTAAGGGACGTAGAGAGAAAGTTACAGTCATTATTGAATATCTCTTAAGAGATTTTGAAAAAGATGGTGCGGGAGGTGGGACTTGAACCCACACGCCGAAGCACAGGTTCCTAAGACCTGCGTGTCTGCCATTTCACCACTCCCGCAAGATGTGAGCGAGAAGAATACCCACAATTTTCCATAAGAAAAAATCTAGGCTTCAGAATGAAGTATTTACGCTAACTCGTCGTTGCTCCACGTCGAGAAATCGCATCAATCGTTGCAGATATCAAGAGAACCGCGCCTGTGACCATGAATTTGATTCCAGCAGGGTAACCAAGGAGCGCCATTCCGTTATCAATAACTGCAACAACAATTCCACCGAGAATTGCATCGCTGACTTTTCCTTTACCGCCAAAGAGGCTGGTTCCACCGATGACTGCTGCGCCAACGGCGTACAAGAGCGTTGAGCTACCGCCCGTTGTGGGGGAGACAGAGTTTGCGCGAGAAACGAAGATCATTCCAGCGACTGCAGCAAAACCTGAGCAGATCATGAACGCAGTGATGCGAACCATCTTTACATTGATACCTGCGCGTCGCGCGGCTTCTGCATTTCCGCCGACCGCGTAAATGTGTAGACCGTACGACGTGCGAGTGAGCACAAAAGTTGCTCCCACAAGCAATACAAGAATCACTGGTACTACATAAGGAATTCCACGCAAGCTCACAAGCTCTGGGTTATTGCTTCGCTCCACAGTAAGTGCGGCTGTTGCGGCTGCGCCAATAATTACTAAACCAATGGATTTGATGAGCCAGAATTTAAAGAGGTTATCGACTAAACCTGCACGGCGTCGCTTTGCAAATTTCCAAAGGCCTGAGAGAACGTAGGCGCCCGATGTCACGAAGAAGAAAATCCAACTAGCGCTCACTGACAAGTTTTTATTCTCAACAGCGAGAATAACGGGATCTTCGATACGAATGGTTCCGCCTTCGCCAACAAGAAGCAGAAGAAGTCCTTGGAAAGCCAAGAATGTTGCCAGAGTTACAACGAAGGATGGAATCTTTAATTGTGCAACGAGGTAGCCGATGCCAGCGCCCAAGATGATTCCACCCAGAATGCTGACGGGGAAAGCGATGTACCAAGCGAAGTCCATCTCAGTAACCATGATGACCAGAATCGCGCCACACACACCAGCTGCATAACCCGCTGAAAGATCAATCTCGCCCAGCAAGAGCACGAAGACCAAGCCCATCGCAATAACCGTGACTGCGGCAGCTTGGGTTAGGAGG
>JAPOJL010000061.1 GCA_029978425.1 Actinomycetota bacterium | reverse complement strand
TGGAAATGTCTGCTTAGGGACGCGCGGACTGAATCTATTGAGCCATGGAATTGATCCGATGATTGATTTCAGTGATATCCCAGAAATCCGTCGCACGGTGGAATATGCAAACCAACTCCGAGTCCCAGAACGTCACCCATATGGTGGTGACTTGGTATTCACAGCCTTTAGTGGTTCGCACCAAGATGCGATCAAGAAGGGCTTTGAGCATCTAGAGAAAGATGCGAAGGCTGCCGGAAAAGAAGTGGATGATTTCACGTGGGCAGTCCCATATCTTCCCATCGATCCCAAAGATATTGGACGCTCCTATGAAGCTGTTATCCGAGTTAACTCGCAATCAGGTAAGGGCGGCGTTGCCTACATCATGAAGACTGAACATCAACTCGATCTACCGCGCAGATTGCAGATTGAATTTAGCCAAGTAATTCAATCTCATACTGATGATCAAGGTGGGGAAGTATTTCCAGAACAGATGTGGAAGATCTTTGTCGATGAGTATTTACCCGCTGAAGAGATCAATGGGGAAGATTTAGATTCGCAGGACTCACACAAACCAGCACACAAGATAAAGGCGTGGAGTTAAGTGTTGATCTCCTCGATTCGAAAAAGCCAATTACCCTCAAAGGACAAGGAAATGGACCAATCTCTGCTTTCTGTCGCGTGATGCAGGCACATGGAATCGATGTTCAAGTAGCTGACTATTACGAACATGCCATGAGTGCCGGCGGCGATGCAAACGCAGCGGCGTATCTAGAGTGCACGATTAATGGCGGTACGTTCTGGGGCGTCGGAATTGACCCTTCCACCACCACAGCATCATTGAAAGCGGTGATTTCAGCGGTCAATCGCGCACTTCGGTAGTTTCCTTGACTACCGTGTGCCTGTGGCTTTGTATCGCGATAACGCCGTTGTCATCCGCACCCAGAAGCTTGGGGAAGCAGATCGCATCGTCACGCTCATTAGTCGCCAGCATGGTCGAATTCGCGCCGTTGCAAAAGGTGTTCGTCGCACCAAATCAAAGTTTGGTGCGCGATTAGAACCTGGTAGTTATGTCGATATCCAGCTTTACACTGGTAAGACTTTTGATGTTGTAACTCAATTGGAGAGCATTGAAAACTTTGGTGATGCACTCTCAAGTGATTACCAGAAGTGGACAATTGCATCGGCGATTTTGGAAGCAGCCGAGCGCTTTACAAATAACGAAGGGGAGCCAGCCCTTCAACAATTTTTACTGTTGACGAGTGCGCTCAAAGCCCTCGCTCATGAATCCCATGATCCATCACTCATTCTTGATGCATACTTATTGCGTTCGCTCTCTATCGCATGCTATGCGCCATCCATGACCGTGTGCTCACGATGTGAAGCACCCGGTCCTCACAAATACTTTTCACTGGTTGGCGGCGGCTCAGTCTGCATCAACTGTAAACCTTCAGCGTCAGCCACTCCTTCAGCAGAGACCCTTAAATTAATGTCTGATCTGCTGACGGGAGATTGGGAGAGCGCAGATGCAAGTGAGATTCGTAGTCGTCGCGAAGCTTCTGGATTAGTTGCTGCTTATTTGCAATGGCATCTAGAGAGAGGTTTGCGTTCTCTTCCGATGGTTGAAAGAGTTACTTCGTGAAACCTCCCAAGATCTCACGCGACAAGATTCCGCACCATGTAGCGCTCGTTATGGATGGCAATGGTCGTTGGGCGAAGAAACGTGGTTTGCCACGAACAAAAGGGCATGAACAAGGTGAAAAATCACTCTTTGATGTAGTGGAAGGCGCCATACAAATCGGCGTAAAAGAGCTATCTGCCTTTGCATTTTCCACAGAAAATTGGCGTAGATCGCCTGATGAAGTGAAATTCTTAATGGGGTTTAACCGTGATGTGATTCGTCGTCGACGCGATGAGATGCACCGTATGGGCGTGCGGGTTCGGTGGGTAGGACGACCACAAAGACTCTGGAAATCCGTGATTGAAGAGCTGGAGATTGCCGAAGAAATGACGGCAAAGAACAAGGTTCTTACCTTGAATATGTGCGTCAATTACGGCGGACGTGCCGAAATTGCAGATGCAGCACAAGCTCTTGCAAAAGATGTAATGCGAAAAAGAGTCAAGCTAGAAAATATCAATGAGAGAGTTTTCGCAAAGTATCTTGATGAACCAAAGATGAGTGATGTTGATTTATTCTTACGATCTTCTGGAGAGCAACGCACCTCTAATTTTCTAATCTGGCAGTCAGCATATGCTGAGATGGTCTTTATGGATGTACTCTGGCCAGATGTAACGCGCAAAACTCTCTGGGAAGCAATTGAGATCTACGCCGAACGAGACCGACGATTTGGAAAGGCATAGTCATGACGAAGACAGAAGCAGAGTTTTGGTTTGATCCGGTATGTCCATGGGCTTGGATGACCTCACGATGGATTCTCGAAGTAGAAAAAGTCCGCGATATCTCGGTGAAATGGAACCTGTTTTCGTTAGCGCATCTCAATCGCGATAAAGAACTCCCCGAGGAGTACAAGAGCCGGCTCATTCGCTCTTGGCAGAGCACTCGCGTAATTGCCGCAGCCCAGAAAGAAAAGGGTGCGGGCGTTACTTTGCCGCTTTACACCGCAATTTCTTCCCGGATTCATCTCAAGAAGATGGAAGTTGGGGCGCCACTTTTTGAAGAAGCTTTAAGCGAAGTGGGATTGAATCCTGCGCTCGCTGCAGCAATGAATGACGAGAGCCTTAATGCTGTCATTATCGAGAGCCATGAGCGCGGAATTGCGTTAGTGGGCAATGATGTTGGAACACCAATCATCTCGGTTGGTGGCGCAGCATTTTTCGGACCGGTAATTTCACCTGCACCTAAAGGTGAAGAAGCTGGAAAGTTGTGGGATGGCGTAGTTGGAGTTGCAAGCTATCCAGGATTTTTTGAGATTAAGAGAAGTCGCACCGTTGGACCAATCTTCGAATAGATAGTTTCATGCTCAAGGTTGTTGGAAATCGACTCATCTATGAGTTAAGCGTGCTGGAGAAAATAGGAGCCTTAGCAAGCTCACCTTCTGCTGACGTTGCTCATCTGATATCAGTCACTCGTGAAGAGAACCCTTGGAGTACAAAAGTGCTTCGAGGAATCCGCGCACCCGGGACCGGATTTCCTTATGTAATCATGTTAGGAACGATGTGGCATCGGAAGGGAAGAGATTTCTGCGTCATCTATAAGAAGAGACCAGTGTTAGTTTTGGAATTTAAGGATGAAAAGTTCAAACGCTGGGTAATCCCTGCCACGCCCGAAAATGAAAACTTGCTCTCAAAAATAAAACTAAGCAGCTAGCAGTTTGGGCAGATTCCAAAAATTTCTGCGGTATGTCCGACTTCGCGGAATCCGTGTTCTTCAGCCATGGCTTTGGTCCAACGCTCGATAGCGCTACCTTCAATTTCGACAGTGGATCCGCATTGTTTGCAGACTAAATGATGATGATGGCTATCTCCGCAGAGTCGATAGATGGCTTCACCATCGTCTCGTCGTAATTGATCAACGATTTTGTCACTGACAAGAGATTGAAGTGAACGATACACAGTAGTAAGGCCGATAGATTCACCATTTCTTTGCAGTAATTGATAGAGCTCTTGAGCGCTCGCAAATCCACCAACGCGCTCAAGAATTCCGATTACTTTAACTTCAGATTTATTCATGAATGAAGCGTGTGGAGTTGGCTCACAAGCGCCCACATGATGGCGACACCTGCGACAGTTGAAACTAGGGTCCATCGAGAAGCGTGTCGTGCATGCGCCTCTGGAAGAATGTGACTGGTTGCAAGATAAATGAGAATTCCCGAGAAAGCCGCCAAGTACAAGGCGGTGAAGTCTTCGCTCAATGCAAGGTTCGATCCAATTACCGCGCCGCTAATGCGAGCAACTGAATCAACTCCCAATAGCCAGATACCTTTACGAGTCCACTTTCCACTCTTTACAAGAAGGGAGACAGTG
>JAPOJL010000060.1:3812-4215 GCA_029978425.1 Actinomycetota bacterium | reverse complement strand
TTCATCTGTAACGCTCCCCAACGCAAAATCACGAACTTGTAGATCCAATAGCCTCACAAGAACAAGTGCTAGGAGCTTCTTATCTCGACATAATCCATCAGCTGCAAAATCTGCGATGAAATCGGTGATGGCTTCTGCCCCTTGTCGCTGCAACGGTACCGGATCACCTTCATAATCAATTTCTCTTATCTGCTTCATTAGGTTGAGTAATTCTTGGTCTGGCTCGAGAGCTGAAATTGAATTGACGAGTTGATTGATGTTTTCAAAAGGAACGGGTTTTCCAAGAGCAACTTGTTCTGCAGCAATTCGGGAATGATCAAGTTCGGGAAGCGGCGAACCTTCGGGAGGACAGCACTCTAAATCCTCACAGATAAGCGATCTCCAGCGATTGGCATGAACAATC
>JAPOJL010000060.1:0-3802 GCA_029978425.1 Actinomycetota bacterium | reverse complement strand
CAAGGATTCGCGCAGCGGAATATTCTTCTCATCGATGGCTTCTGTTATGGTCTTTATGAGCAAGTCCGCATCAGAACTGGACTCAGGGATGTAATAAACCGCAATAGCGGCGTCGGCGTCATCTCTCTGTAAGTGGGAAACCAAAGTATCAATCTGCTCCGGGTCGAGAGAATCTGGGAAATCAATACGAAGCGCCATGAAGATTGAGTCATCTTTGATGCTCATCAGAACAATGGAATCTTCTGGTTTAAAACCAACGAGGAATGGAATGGCTGCGAGTAGATCATGAGGTGAAGTAAGTGTGGTCATGGGCGAAGCATCAGCGCCCTTGTCAGCTTCTTTATCGAGAGTTTGATAAATGTTGATAGCTGGGCTTGTTGAAAATTAAGAGATGTACACCGCTCTCCCAGATCGCACAGTAAGGCGCTTAGTGATGGATTGGGTGATACCGCCATTAATCGGCGCGCTCATCCCGCCTGCGCTCCACGTCCCGCTCCACTTGATTGTGAGCCTCACATCCTTCTCACCAGATGATCCATATGTGTTGTTAATCATTGTTAAGGGATAAGGAGCGCCTTGAACTCGCGTGGTGATTGATCTGCCATCGCCATAATCCCATTCATAAAGTGCGGTGAGATGAATTGTGATTGGAATTCGGAGTACGACGATGACGGTTGAGAAATGAGTCGGGACTGTGGTCATGAAATTTACTGGCTCTTGAACAAGTGGGTTTTCTAAAGGTTGAGTGATGATGAGTCCTGAGGGCAGCAGGCTACGAACTTGATCCGAAATTTGGGATCCTGAAATCTTCTTTACTCGTGGTTTGACTGTCAGGCTTGGTCGAGGTCGTGGCTTTGCTGTTGCAACGGGTTTAGGTAGCCACGGAATAAAGAGTTTTCGAGCTGTTGACCTCGCTCGCGGTCTTGGGGATGAAGTGCTAGATGTTCCTGCCTTACCTTTCTTAACCGTGATCACAACTTGATTACTCTCTTGATCAGCGCTCACATCAATACAGGTATCACCTTCGCAATTAGCGTGAACCGTGGGAATTGAAGTAAAAAGAAAGGCTAAAGTCAGTAGCAGAACTCTCATCGCAGGAGTCTCTGTGGAAATTGATCAGGAAATTAAGGCTCCGTAAGAGTTAGTGGAAAAGTGTGTGTTGTGAGGATTACGAACTGAATTGTTGATGCAGTCTCGTGAGCGATTCCTTAACGGTCTTTCCATCGCTGGTACGCCATAGCGGCGGCATCGAGTTGAGAAGTATTGATCCATAGCGTTTATTGACGATGCGAGAATCAAGAATCGCAACCACTCCCCGATCATCAACGGAGCGAATCAAACGACCCGTGCCCTGGGCCAGTAAGAGCGCAGCCCTAGGAAGAGAAACCTGCATAAATCCTGAACCGCCTGCAGCATCTGCTTCAGCCGCGCGAGCGGACATAACGGGATCATCGGGGCGCGGAAATGGAATGCGATCAATGGCTACGAGAGTGCAGGAAGGTCCAGGCACATCAACGCCCTGCCACAAACTCATTGTGCCGAGCAGAATTGAGGTCGGATCGTTTGCAAATCTTTCCACGAGCGCACCGACGCTATCGCCGCGTCGCTGGGTGATGATTGCAATGGGAAGTTCGGCTAAAACGCGACGGAGATGTTCATCTGCCATCTCAACTCCACGCCACGAAGAAAAGAGCGCAAGAGTGCGACCACCTGCGGCATCAATTAACTCTCCTAGTTCGACGAGCGCTTCTTTGCTGGGGCCATCACGTCCTGGCTCCGGGAGATCTTTTGGAAGATAGAGCATGCCTTGATTAGCGAAATCAAAAGGTGAGCCAACATCAAGCATTTGTACATTGGATGGATCAATTGCGGAGCCCTGCTCTTCACTCTCTTCTTCCGTTGTGGCGCTGGTAAGAATTCCTAAGCTTCGCGCGATGGGATCAAAACTCTTTCCTACAGTGAGCGTTGCACTTGTGGCAATGACGGGGGTTTGAGTGAAAAGGTTTTCACGCAAAACATGGGAGACAGCAAGAGGTGCGAGATAGAGAGTTGAGAAAGTCGGTTCGTACCAGAGAACTTGGCTCTCACCCATCCGCATCATTTTCTGGGCCGTAGTTTTTACTTCATTAACGGCTCCTTTAACGCGGGCGCGATCTGCGAGGCTATCGGGATCAACGATCTCGCTGTCAGCGCTGATATATGCGATCACCGCTTCGGCCGCTTCTTTGATTTTTCGCACGGGAGCGGCCAACGCAGTAGGTAATTCACTGAGCTTTCGCTCTTCATCGCTCCGCGTTCGGTAATCCTGACCGTACTCATCCATGGCATCGGCAAATCCTTCGGCAGCTTTTACAAAGGCATCAGCTAATTTGCCCGGCATATGGCGGCGCACCATATTTGCAGCTCGTGCAACCCGCCCTGAGGTTAGTTCTTCAGTTACTGCTTGGGTGGTGCGATCCATAAATTCATGGGCTTCATCAAGGATGACAGCATCGCGATCGGGCAATATCGGGTGGGAATCAACGATCTCGATCGCAAGAAGAGTGTGATTGGTGACGACGATATCTGCGGTCTGGGCTTTGGCTTTTGCATTGACCGCAAAACATTCACTTCCAAATCGACATTCATCTGCGCCAACACATTCACGTCCTGATGTGGAATTGGCGAGCCAGACCCGACGATCAACATCGGGAGCATCATCGCGATCGCCAGAAATCCCGGGCTTTGCTGCCCACTCGCGGAGGCGACGGGCATCTTTTTCTAGCGAGGAGATATCGACGAGAACTTCGCTATCTGCGGTGCCATCATCAGCATTCATTTTCTGGAGGCATAGATAATTTCCGACGCCTTTATAAACTGCGAAAGAGATACTTCGTTTCAATTCTTTTTCAAGTGCATCTTTAACGCGCGGAAGATCGCGCTCCACAAGCTGGCGTTGTAAGGCAAGAGTTGCAGTAGCGACGAGAACTTTCTTGCCATGAACAAGTGCGGGAACTAGATATGCAAGTGACTTTCCGGTGCCGGTACCTGCTTGAACTAAGAGATGGTGGCGATCAGAGAGGGCGTTTGCGACAGCTTCGGCCATTTCAATCTGGCCTTCACGAGGTGAGCCCTCAATAGCAAAGACCGCAGCGCTGAGGGCGCTGCGGACTTTGTCGAGTTCCATTGCCTTACCTTAGTTCCGAATTGAAACGAGGTAAGAAGTTAGCTGTGGTTTAGCTGCAACCTGAAGTTGAGCCACAACCTTCGCAGACATAGCAAGCACCAGATGCACGCATCTTGACGCCGCATGTTACGCAGAGTGGTGCATCAGATTTGATGCCAGCAATCTTCTCGAGAAGTTCAGTAGAAGAACCGATCTGTGCAGGAGCTGCCTCGATCTTTACTTCGACTGGCTTGCTCTCTACTTTCTTCTCAACAACTACCTCGGCCTTTGGTGCAACAACTTCTTGAACCTGGGCATATTCGCCAGTCTCAAGTGCGTGGGCACGTTCTGCGGAGGTGTAGATGCCATAGGCAGCGCGCTCTTCATACGGTAAGTAATCGAGTGCGAGGCGGCGGAAGATGTAATCCATCATGGATTGCGCCATGCGGATATCTGGATCATCTGTCATACCTGCTGGTTCAAAGCGTGAGTTTGTGAACTTAGAAACGTAGGTCTCTAGCGGAACTCCATATTGCAGACCAATGGATACCGCGATTGAGAATGCATCCATAACTCCGGCAAGAGTTGAACCTTGCTTACCGAGCTTGAGGAAGATCTCTCCGAGTTGTCCATCTTCGTAGGTTCCTGCAGTCATGT
>JAPOJL010000005.1:18292-18579 GCA_029978425.1 Actinomycetota bacterium | reverse complement strand
AACGACTTGAGCACTGTCTCCACCATGAACTCGGCGAAATTGCATTACGAGTAAAGATGCTCGTTACGCGCAGCAGGACGGAAAGACCCCGGGACCTTTACTATATCTTGATATTGGCACTCGGAACGGTTTGTGTAGCATAGGTGGGAGACTTTGAAGCGGCACGCCAGTGTTCGTGGAGTCATCGTTGAAATACCACTCTAATCGTTTTGAGTTTCTAACCTCGGTCCATAATCTGGATCAGGGACAGTGTCTGGTGGGTAGTTTGACTGGGGCGGTCGCCTCCT
>JAPOJL010000005.1:0-18282 GCA_029978425.1 Actinomycetota bacterium | reverse complement strand
CAAAAAGTAACGGAGGCGCTCAAAGGTTCCCTCAACCTGGTTGGCAATCAGGTGTCGAGTGTAAGTGCACAAGGGAGCTTAACTGTGAGACAGACATGTCGAGCAGGTGCGAAAGCAGGAACTAGTGATCCGGCGGTGGCTTGTGGAAGCGCCGTCGCTCAACGGATAAAAGGTACCCCGGGGATAACAGGCTGATCTTGCCCAAGAGTCCATATCGACGGCAAGGTTTGGCACCTCGATGTCGGCTCGTCTCATCCTGGGGCTGGAGTAGGTCCCAAGGGTTGGGCTGTTCGCCCATTAAAGAGGCACGCGAGCTGGGTTCAGAACGTCGTGAGACAGTTCGGTCCCTATCCGCTGTGCGCGCAGGAAACTTGAGGAGTGCTGTCTTTAGTACGAGAGGACCGAGACGGACGAATCTCTAGTGTGTGGGTTGTTCCGCCAGGAGCACGGCCCATTAGCTACATTCGGAAGAGATAACCGCTGAAAGCATCTAAGCGGGAAGCTCGCTTCAAGATTAGGTTTCCCATTGGTTTACCAAGTAAGGCCCCCAAGAGACTATTGGGTTGATAGGCCGGAAGTGGAAGAGGCGCAAGCCTTGGAGCTGACCGGTACTAATAGGCCGAGGATTTAACTACAAAGTTGCTACGCGTCCACTGTGTGGTTCCCGAGATACGGTCGGGAACCAAAATCCAATCGAAAGATTGCGATCTAGGTTTTGACATCTCAATAGCGTTTCGGCGGTCATAGCGAGAGGGAAACACCCGGTCCCATTCCGAACCCGGAAGTTAAGCCTCTCAGCGTCGATGGTACTGCACGGGTCACCTTGTGGGAGAGTAGAACGCCGCCGGACTTATATTAGAAAAGGGGTTGCAGATTACTGTGGCCCCTTTTTTGTTTTCGCATAAATTTTTACTGAATATTTGAACGTCCGAGTATTGGGCAAGGAGATCTTAAGTGGAGAGAAAATTTAGTAAGCCATCTTCGCGTAAGCCTTCGGATCGTCGAAGTTCAGATCGCAAACCTTCAGATCGCAAACCTTCAGATCGCAAGCCATCAGATCGCGGTGCGCGTCCACCAATGCGAAAAAATGATCGCCGTGTAGTCAATGATGAAAATAAACGCGTTAGAAAATTTGCTGAACCTCCTATTCCTGAGGAGATCACAGGCAAAGAGTTGGAGAAGAGAGAAGCTTTTGCGCTTCAATCTCTCGCTGCCGATAACGCTGAAAGAGTTGCAAAACACCTTGTTGCGCTCACGATGTTCCTTGAAAGCGATCCCGAACGGGCATACTGGCATGGACAATCCGCATCCTTTAGAGCTGGTCGCGTAGCGATCGTTCGGGAACGCGCGGGAATTGCAGCGGTAAACTTTAAAAAATTTGATGTTGCGCAGAAAGAACTTAGGGCAGCGCAACGCATTTCAGGAACACCAAGCGTTCTTCCATATTTGGCGCAATGTGAACTCGCCCTCGGAAACCCCCGTAAAACGCTGGAAATTGCAGGTTCTGTAGATCCGAAAATACTTTCGGCCGCAGAGCGCGTTGAGCTCAGACTGGCAGCCGCGGGAGCTAGAAGCGCTCTTGGGCAACACGATGCAGCGGTCGTAACGCTGACGTGTCCAGAACTCGCTGAATCTGATCCGACCTGGAGCAAGAAATTACGACGACGTTACTTTGAGGCGCTCAACGCCGCTGGACGAAGTGAAGAGGCGGAGAAATTCAAGGTCAAATATCCACAATCATTTCTTGATGAGTAAGGAAATGTCAGAACAGTAATTTTAAATTCTCACTCCAAGGGAAGATCCAATAAGAAATATCTCTAAGGAGTCGAGATGGCAAAGGCAAGTACATTAGCTAAATCAAATGCAGCGCATAAATCAAATGCAGCGTATAAATCAAATAAAGTGGATGAAGCAAACGTCCGCGATGACTACGAAAACGAAGTGCGACTCGTTGGTCGAAGTTCGGGGCCGGCGCTAGAAAAAGAACTGCCGAGTGGCGATAAAGTTGTAGAGATACGGATTGTTGTTGCTCGCGATGATCGTGATGGATATGACACCCTTGACGTAGCGTTATGGAGCGCATCACTTCGCAAAAGAGCTCTCTCTTTAAAAGATAATGAATGGATTGAGGTTGTGGGAGCTCTTCGACGGAGGTTCTGGAAAACGGGCAACGCAGTTGCCAGTCGCTGGCAAGTTGAAGGACGCGAACTGACGCGAGTTTAGGTACCTTTCTCCTATGGCAAATGACCTTCTTTCAGCGTTACGTACTTACCTCTCCAAAGTTTCCTCAGGTGAGAAAAGCCCTCAAGAAGTAGCTGCTGCGCTTAATGCGTGGGCTCGTGAAAGCGGTGAAGCGATTAAGGTGCGAGTCGAAGAGGAGTTGCAGCGCAGCGCCAAAAAGATGGGGTTTGCAAAGCAGGAAGATCTCGACCGCCTAGCCCGTGAAGTCGAAGTTCTTAAGTCCAAGTTGGTTGTGGGTGGTCGCGCTGGTGCAGCACCCGCTAAAAAGACTTCAACCAAGAAATCTGCCCCACAAAAGAACGCAGCAAAGAAACCTGTAACCAAGAAAAGTTCGGCCAAGAAGAGCAGTTCCAAGAAGATAGTAAAGAAGGCGGCGCGATGAACGAGATTAATCCCAATCTAGATACGGTCTCAGCAATCAAGAAAAAAATAAATGAGATTGCTTTTGCACCACTTGAAGAGCATGGCGCCAAATTTGATGAAGTGAATAAAGAACTTACACAAGCGCTCTCCTCCGTTGAAGGTATTTCAAACTAGCTTTAACGATGTGAATGCGCACTCGACTTGATGCTGAGCTAGTCCGACGAGGACTGGCGCGCTCGAGGGAGCATGCGGTAGATCTCATTGAGTCTCGGTCGATATTGGTGCGCGGAATTCCAGCTTCAAAGCCAGCCACTCAAGTAGATGCTGAAACTTCTATTACCTTGGCGGAAGCGCGTGATGAGTATGTCTCTCGTGGTGGCCATAAATTAGCAGGTGCTCTTGATGCACTTTCTGAGATTTCTGTTTCTGGAAAAATTGCTTTGGATGCTGGAGCAAGCACAGGTGGATTCACTGATGTACTTCTCAAACGAGGTGCCTCCAAAGTAATTGCAGTTGATGTTGGGTATGGACAGCTCGCGTGGGAGCTTCGTCAGGACCCGCGAGTCGAGATTTACGACCGCACTAATGTGCGGAACCTCTCGCCAGAGATCATCAGGGATCCCGTAGATCTCGTGGTCGCTGACCTCTCTTTCATCTCCTTAACTCTTGTAATTCCGGCGTTGACATCAGTCTCAAAGCCGGACGCGGACTTCCTCATCATGGTGAAACCTCAATTTGAAGTGGGGCGCGAGAAGTTAGGTGCAGGAGGTGTTGTGCGGGATCCACAACTGCGCAGAAGTGCAATCTTGGAGGTTGCAAAGAGCGCACATGAGTTGGGTTTGGGTACCTTAGGCGTAGTGGCGAGTCCACTTCCCGGACCTTCCGGCAACGTGGAGTACTTCCTCTGGTTACGTCGTGGCGCCGCCATGATTTCAGAGAGTGCGATTGATGACGCTATTGCGAAAGGACCTCAATAATGAGTGGGCGCGAAATTTTGTTGGTGCTTCACCCAAATCGTCCTGAAGCAAGAGTAGTTGCGGCTGAGATCGTGTCAACGCTCTCTAAAGATGGAATTACATTCATCTCAACAGTTGATTCGGAAATCGCCGGCGTTGATTACATCTCGAAGGAAGAACTTGCTACAAGACTTCCAGAGATTGAATTGACTCTTGTTCTTGGAGGAGATGGCACAATCCTTCGCGGCGCAGAACAAATTCATGGCACCAAAATCCCAGTTTTAGGGATCAATTTAGGACATGTCGGTTTCCTCGCACAGATCGGAAAGCCCACAACCTCCTCCGTCATTGAAGCGATTCGCTCCAAGAAATACTCCACAGAGAAGCGAATGACTCTTGCCTATCAAGTGCAACGAGAAGGAAAAGTTGTTGCGCATGGTTGGGCGCTTAATGAAGTAACAATCGAACGAAATACCGAAGCGATGATTGAGTTATTTGTACAAGTGGATCACCGACCATTATCGCGGTGGGGTTGCGACGGCGTTATCTGCGCTACACCTACTGGGTCAACGGCCTATGCATTTAGCGCCGGAGGGCCTGTTGTCTGGCCTGAAGTTGAGGCCTTGGTTTTACTTCCGCTGGCTGCGCATGCGCTCTTTTCAGACCCCATGGTTATCTCACCTGATTCTGAAATCGCAATAGATGTGGAGAGTGATGTCGGTGCGCTTTCTGCTGACGGGCTGCGTAAATTCGCGCTTCTCGAGAAAGATCGAATTGTCCTCACGAGTGATAAGTCCTTCATTCACCTCGCACATATTGATGAGGCTCCCTTCACTGATCGTCTTGTAGCAAAATTCAAATTACCTGTCGATGGTTGGCGCGGTGAGTAAAAAGAGCGCGGTACACCGCTCTCTGCTTGAAGAAATTGATATCCGAGGCCTGGGTGTCATCGATAACGCGCTCGTGGAATTTGCTCCTGGTTTCAATGTTATAACGGGCGAGACCGGAGCAGGAAAGACGATGTTGCTCACGGCCCTCTCGTTAATCTTGGGAGATAAAGCTGACTCTGATCTCATTCGTTCTGGACATGAGCGACTTTCGGTTTCAGGACGATTCTCTTTGCCAGGGCAATTCAGTGAGAAACTCAAAAATCTCTGCGAAGAACACGATCCTTCTATTGAAGAAGGTTCGATACTTCTGGCTCGTCAGGTGACTAAAGATGGCAAGAGTAGAGCTCAACTTTCCGGTGCAACAACGACCGCTGCAACGTTGGGGGAGTTTGGCAGTGAACTCATCGAAGTTCATGGCCAACATGGCAATCTCGTTCTTTCAAAAGCCAACAAACAGAGAGAACTCTTGGACTCAGCTGCGGGTGAAACTCTTCTTGATTCGCACCATGAGTATCAGAAGACATTGGCACACTTCCAAGAGTTGAAACGAACTATTGCCGAGTTAAAAAAGTCGCTTCAGGATCGCGATCGCGAGATCTCCTCATTGAAAGAGCTATCAGCCGAGTTCTCAAAGATAAAACCCAAAGAAGGGGAGTTAGACGAGCTCGATGCGCTGATATCTCGCCTAGAAAGCGTTGAAGATCTGAGAGTTGCTGCGACTGGCGCTCAGCAAGCCTTATCGGATGAAGACAGTGGCGGATTGAATTCACTGCAACACTCAAAACGCTTCCTTCAAGGCGCTCGCGGAAAAGACCCACAATTGGATTCCATCAATGAGAAGGTTTCTGAGGCTCTGTATACCCTCATTGATGCAGCCTCCGATATCGATCGGTATATAGAAAATCTTTCGGCCGACCCGGGCGCTCTGGAAAATGCGCTACAGCGCAAAGCGCTCATTACTTCTTTTACAAAGCGATTTGGCTCCTCTGGCGATAAATACGAGGCACTTTCTGAAGCAATCGAGCGAGCAAAATCCGCAGAAAAAAGGATCGCCGATCTGACGGGTGGAGATGATCGAGTGGCGGAACTGGAATCAGAGTTAGTTCAATGCCGCAGAGAGCTTATGAAAAAGGGTAAAGACTTAACACGATTGAGGATTGATGCAGCGTCGAGTCTTAGCAAATCTGTCACGGCGGAATTGCATCTTCTTGCAATGCCGAAAGCAATTTTTGATGTGAAAGTGGAAAGTCGAAGTGGCGAGAACGATGGAGATTTTCAAAGTCATGGCCTTGATGAAGTCGCAATGCTTTTCACAAGCCATGGTGGAGGAGAGCTACTTCCGATTTCAAAGGCAGCAAGTGGTGGAGAACTTTCTCGTTTGATGTTGGCGCTGGAAGTTGTGATTGCAGAGCGGTATCCGCTAGGAACTTATGTTTTCGATGAAGTTGATGCAGGAGTCGGCGGTAAAGCGGCACTTGAAGTGGGAAGAAGACTTCGCAAACTCGCACAGAGTTCGCAAGTAGTTGTTGTCACTCATCTCGCACAGGTTGCACTATGGGCGGATAACCACATTGTTGTCGAGAAAGATACGAGTGGGGCTGTAACTGAGAGTTCAATACGGCGTATTTCAGATCATGACCGAGAAGTCGAGATTGCTCGTATGCTCTCTGGAGTCGAAGATTCTGAACACGCCCAAGAACACGCTCGCGAGCTCCTAGATTTACGCATCACCGAGAAGGCGTGATAAGTTAGTGCTCCATGACCGCCCCTCATGTGACGAAGCATCTGTTCGTCACCGGCGGAGTCGCCTCAAGTCTCGGCAAAGGCCTTACTGCTTCAAGTTTAGGAAGATTGCTGCGCGCTCGTGGCCTACGAGTGACAATGCAGAAGCTCGATCCATATATCAACGTTGATCCCGGCACGATGAACCCTTTCCAACATGGAGAAGTTTTCGTAACCGATGATGGGGCGGAGACAGATTTAGATATCGGCCATTACGAGAGATTCCTCGATACCAACCTTCACGGTTCCGCAAATGTCACCACAGGTCAGGTTTATTCGCGAGTCATCGCGCGAGAACGGAGAGGCGAGTATTTGGGCGATACCGTCCAAGTGATTCCACATATTACAAATGAAATCAAGGATCGCATCCGTGCTATGGCAGCTGCTGATATTGATGTTGTCATAACAGAGATTGGCGGAACTGTTGGCGATATCGAATCACTTCCATTTATCGAAGCTGCACGCCAAATTCGCCAAGAAGTTGGTCGAGAAAATGTCTTCTATCTCCACGTATCTCTTGTTCCGTATATCGGTCCATCTGGGGAGCTAAAAACTAAGCCCACACAACATTCAGTTCAAGCGCTTCGTTCTATCGGTATTTCACCAGATGCCATTGTCCTTCGCTCCGATCGAGAGATCCCGCTCTCAGTAAAAAAGAAGATTTCATTGATGTGCGATGTTGACCAAGAGGCCGTCGTTGCGGCCGTTGATGCACCATCCATTTACGACATTCCAAAAGTGCTCCACAGTGAAGGTCTTGACTCCTACATTGTTCGTCGCCTTGGACTAAATGCCAATGAAGTTTCGTGGCAGGAATGGGATGCGTTGTTAGAGCGAGTTCACAAACCTGCACATACTGTTCGAGTTGGACTGGTTGGGAAATACGTTGACTTACCTGATGCGTATCTCTCGGTAACGGAAGCGCTTCGTGCTGGTGGTTTTGCGAATAACGCAAAGGTAGAAATTAAATGGATCGTGAGTGATGATTGCGAAAGCGATGCGGGAGCGGAAAAGAACCTCAGTAATGTAGATGCGATCTGCGTTCCTGGTGGGTTCGGTGTCCGTGGCATTGAAGGGAAATTAGGAGCGTTGAAATACGCCCGAGAGAAAAAGATTCCAACCCTCGGGCTCTGTCTTGGTCTGCAATGTATGGTGATTGAGATTGCGAGAAATAAAGCTGGATTATCAACTGCAAATTCGGCGGAATTTGATCCCACGACTGATGCCCCAGTCATCGCAACGATGGCGGGACAGGAAAAGATTGTCGCGGGTGAAGCGGATATGGGTGGAACAATGCGCCTCGGTCTCTACAAGGCCGCGCTTCAACCTGGCTCTATTGTCGCCGAGACTTATGGTGCCAATGAGATTTCAGAGCGTCATCGCCATCGTTATGAAGTCAACAATAATTATCGTGAACAAATTTCTAAGGCAGGACTTGTTTTTAGCGGGTTATCGCCAGATCAGCATCTTGTTGAATTTGTAGAGTTACCTCGAGAAGTACATCCATATTATGTAGGCACTCAAGCGCATCCTGAATTTCGTTCTCGTCCCACCAAACCTCATCCGCTCTTTAGTGGCCTCATCAAGGCCGCGTTAGAACGTGGCTAACTCAGCGCTGATTGAAATCTTTCTCAATCATTGCGCGGTCGAAAGAGGTTTAAGTAAGAACACGATTGCAGCGTATCGTCGTGATTTGAATAAATTTCATGAATTTCTTATTGGAAAGAACCAAGACGTTACTACCGCGCAGAGCGCAGATATCACCGAATTTCTACAAGGTCTTCGAATATCTGGTTTAGGGGAGTCGAGTATCGCGCGTCATGCTGTCGCGATTCGCAGCCTCTTCGCCTTTCTCGCTAAAGATCAAGGAATAACAAATATTGCGAAGGAGGTAAATCCACCCCGCATCCCAAAGCGTCTTCCAAAAGCGCTCTCCATAACTGAAGTGGAATCACTGATTGCTTCTTGTAGTGATGATCTCAGTGGTCTGCGCGATCGTGCATTGCTTGAAACTCTGTATGCCACTGGAGGGCGAGTGAGTGAGATAGTGCAACTCAACGTTGGCGATATTTCACGAAGTGAGGGTGAAACAACGACGGTGCGTGTGCGAGGAAAAGGTGGAAAAGAAAGGCTTGTTCCCCTTGGTCGTTTTGCTCAACAAGCACTGGATCAATATCTGACTCGAGCCCGACCCGCATTTAACAAAAATCATCGCGAGGAAGCGCTCTTCTTAAGCGAGAAACAAGGGAATCGTCTCAGTAGTCAGAGCGCTTGGAGCATTGTTTCTCAAGCTGCGACACGGGCGGGCTTAGAGAAAGTTATCTCTCCGCACGCTCTTCGTCACTCATTTGCTACACATTTGATTGATGGGGGAGCAGATATTCGCGTAGTGCAGGAGTTATTGGGACACGCTTCTGTTACGACAACCCAGATCTACACTTTAGTGACAATCGATAAACTTCGGGAGAGTTATGCAAGCGCACATCCGCGCTCGCGATAATTAACGTCCGCGAAGACGTCGAGCAATGATTGATTGATCACCTTTTGACTCTAGATCAGCGATAACAATCGCAAGAGCTTCGCGAACAATGCGACCGCGATCTACAGCTAAACCTAAATCGCCACGCAGATGAAGTCGCGCTTGCTCTAAATCAAAGAGCTCTTCAGGTGAGAGATAAACCGTTATCTTCTCATCATGCTTTTCACGACCAGATGGACCTTTATCTAAACCAGTAGGGCGACGACGGGGAGTTTGACGAACGCCGGTACTTTTCGGCGCAGCTTTCGCAACAGATTGAGTTGTTGGACGATTTGTATGAGCAACCTCAACTTCTTCTACAACTTGATCTGGAACGGCGCTGAGTGTTGTTTTACGAAAAAGTTCATCAGCTCCAGGCAAACTAATACGACGAGTCATCGAACCCCTCCATTGGCGATAATTTCGCGAGCTAAGCGACGGTATGACGCAGCTCCGACAGATGAACTTGCATACGATGTGATTGGTTCACCAGCAACAGTTGTTTCAGGAAAACGAACGGTGCGGGCGATTGTGGTATCAAATACTTTTTCTGGGAATGCCTCGCTAATTCGCTCAAGCACTTCGCGGCTATGCACGGTCTTGCGATCAAACATCGTAGGCAGAATTCCGAGCAATTTGAGTTCAGGGTTGGTATTGATCTGTACTTTCTTGATGATGTCATCAAGGAGAGCAACGCCCCGGAGCGCGAAATATTCACATTCCAGCGGAACAAGAACCCAGTGCGAAGCGGTGAGAGCATTGACGGTCAGCAAACCAAGAGAAGGTTGGCAATCAATCAAAATGACATCGTAAAAATCCGTAACTGATGAGAGCACTCGCTTCAAAATCTTTTCGCGGGCGATAACGTTAACGAGTCCGCCTTCAGCGCCAGAGAGGTCTTCATGAGCAGGAATCATGTCCATTCCTGGAACGCTCGTTTTAAGTAAGAAATCATCGATTTTCGTGGATTCATCCATCAACAAGTTGTAAACAGATCCTTCAATATCGCGCGTTGAGACATTGAGCCCAACAGAGAGCGAATGTTGTGGATCAAAATCTACGAGCAATACGCGACGACCAAGTTCGGCAAATGCAGCTCCGAGATTTATTGTGGTGGTTGTTTTACCAACCCCACCTTTTTGGTTAACAACGGAGATAATTCGAGCATCGCCATGTTCAACAAGTGGCGCAGGATAAGGAAAATCTCGTTCTGGCTTTCCTAGAACAGAGGATGATGTTGTGATATCTGAATCCGCTTTCGAAAATGTCGATTTAGCGTTCAAGCGAGAAATCTCTGAAGCACTTTTTGCCATGCCGAGACTCTAGCCACGGGGTGCAGTCATATCGTGAGCGACACGCGTACAGTATGCGCACCATGAGCGAAGAATTTGTTGAACCCTCAAGTAATACTTTAGGTCAACTCCCGCCAATTTCTGGCGCTACGACGATTTCCGGTGAAGGTCGCGTAGCAGGTTTCTCTGTTCATCTTGAGAATTTTGATGGTCCATTTGATCTTCTATTGCAACTTATCTCTCGTCATCGGATGGATATCACCGATGTTGCTATCGCAACTGTTACTGATGAATTTATCTCGTATATCCGTGAATTAGAGAAGACAGAGGAGGGGTGGAAGCTAGACCACGCCACCGAATTCTTAGTTGTTGCCGCTACTTTGCTCGATCTGAAAGCAGCGCGGTTACTTCCCTCCGGCGAAATTGATGACGAAGAAGATCTGGCTCTTCTTGAAGCTCGAGATCTTCTCTTTGCTCGCTTACTTCAATATCGAGCCTTTAAAGAGATAGCCAATATCCTGGCGGAGCGAATCTCAGCTCAGGAGAAGACCTTCCCACGCTCGGTCTCGCTCGACCCCATTTTTGCAGCGCTGCTACCAGAGGTGCTCATTGGGGTTACCCCCGAAAGATTTGCCGCAATTGCCAACCGAGTCCTAACGCCCAAAACGGCTCCTACGCTTTCTGTGGAGCATCTTCATCTTCCCTTGGTGAGCGTTGCAGCCGAAGCAATACTCGTCGTGGCTGCCCTAAGAAGGCATAAAACAATGACTTTTAGAGGGTTGGTCGCCGATGCGCCAAACACCCTTGTGGTAGTAGCCCGCTTTCTTTCATTGCTGGAGTTGTATAAAGATGGCTCGGTCCGCTTCGAGCAGCTCATGGCCCTCGGAGAACTTCAAATAACCTGGACGGGCGCGGCCGAGGGCGAGATTGCTGTCAGCGACGAATTCGATCGGGAACCAGTACTTGAAAGCAACGATGAGTCTGCCGCCAGTCAGCCTGAACAGAGGGATAACTAAATGTCTAACCTAGAACTCCATCGTTCTATCGAAGCGATTCTGATGGTCGTCGAAGAGCCCGTTTCAGAAGTGGTTCTTGCTCAAATTATTGAAGCTCCCACGGAGCAGGTCCTTGAAGCGCTTCACAACCTCGCCTCTGAATATGAAAACCAGCATCGTGGCTTCACCCTTAAGCAAATCTCCGGCGGTTGGCGCTTCTATAGCCACCCCGATCTCGCGCCGTTGGTTGAAAAGTTCGTTCTTGATGGGCAACAGGCAAAACTAACTCAGGCTGCTCTGGAAACTCTGGCTGTGATCGCCTATCGCCAGCCCATCTCTCGCGCTCGAGTCTCAGCGATTCGAGGCGTTAATGTGGAAGCCGTGATGAAAACTCTCGTTACTCGAGGATTGGTAGAGGAGTGCGGTATTGAGCATGAAACGGGCGCCATCCTCTATAGAACGACCCACTATTTCTTGGAGAGAATCGGAGTCAATCGCGTGGAAGATCTCCCCGCTCTTGCTCCATTCCTGCCGAATATCGACGGCCTAGATGAGGTTATAGCTTCACTCACTGAGTAACGTACACTCGCGGCTATGGCCGAACTCGTACGTCTTCAAAAATTCATGGCTGATTGTGGCGTTGCTAGTCGTCGAGCCTGCGAAGCTTTGATTGATGAAGGGCGAGTTAAGGTCAATGGAAAGATAGTTAAAACTCAAGGGGTAAAAATAGACCCGATAAACACTAAAGTTGAAGTTGATAATGAGTTAATAAATGCAACAAAGACCAAGACTTATCTTGCATTCAATAAACCTGCAGGCATTTTGTCCACCATGTCAGATCCCGAAGGTCGGCCCTCGTTGCAGGACTTTTTTGGATCATGGCCAGATCGACTCTTTCATGTGGGAAGGCTGGATAAGGAGAGCGAAGGTCTCATAATTTTGACCAATGATGGTCAATGGGCACATGAGTCCACACACCCATCCTTTGGAGTTGAAAAAACATACCTTGTGCAATCCGAAGAACCCATCTCCCGTTCTGCGTTTCAGAAACTGATGGAGGGGGTTGAGCTAGAAGATGGACTCGCAAAGCCCATCTCTGTCGCCCGCCGCGGCGCGATGATTGAAGTAGTAATCCACGAGGGGCGAAATCAAATCGTCCGACGGATGTTCGATGCTTTGGGTTATCCGGTAGAACGGTTGATTCGAACTGCCATCGGTTCCATCAAGCTGGGGGAGTTACCACCTGGAAAGTGGCGTTCGCTGAATAGCGTTGAATTATTAAGTCGTTAAAACGTTTTATTAATAAATATATAAAACGGTATAACGAGAATAAGAGAATAACTACAAGTCGATAAAACAGTTTTTGATGTCCGTTGCAATCTCTATTTATCGATAATTTCAAGCGTGAATAGCATCTCTATTATCGACAAATAGATAACCAGCGATTGCTCGCCCTAATCGAAGGAATGTCGATAATTACTCAAGAGGGAGTCATTCTGACTAAAGCAATTTATCGATAAAACGCCGTATCACCTTCGCGGGATTCTTGAGGCTTTCGGTAAAATTTGGAGATGACAGTACGCGCGATTCGTGGCGCTATTCAGATCGATCGCGATGACCCAGGGCTCATGAAAGAAGCGGTCGTCGAGTTGATGTCCGAAATCTTGTCTTCTAACTCCCTTGCGCCCAAGGATCTGATCTCGGTCCTTTTCACCTGCACCCCGGATCTTGTCAGCGACTTTCCGGCCGCCTCAGCTCGAGCCATGGGGATGGAGAGGGTGCCTTTGATCTGTGCAGTAGAAATGGCAGTACCGCATAGCCTGCCTCGAACAATTCGGGTTTTGGTCCATTGCCATACCCCTCGCGAACAAGAAGAGATTTCACATATTTACCTCCGTGGCGCCGTAACGCTACGGAAAGATATTGCCCAGTAAACACCCGTCCGCCATCTACTAAACGAGGTGATAGAGCAATGAAATCTCAACATGTCCGCGTCGTGGGTGCGGGGTTGATTGGAACTTCTATTGCGCTCGGGTTGGCAAGTAGGGGAGCCTCGGTTGAGCTGCATGATGAAGATCAAAACGCCCTTGATCTAGCGAAAGATCTTCTGGCGCCTCATGTGAAAGTGGGAGTCCCTGATCTGGTTATTGTCGCTACGCCGCCGAAGACCATTGTGAATGTGCTGAAGAGGGAATTTGGTAATAACCCTCAAGCTACGTTTATAGATGTTGGTAGTGTTAAAAATAATCTTGTACTTGAAGTTGAGACTTTAACGGAGTTAGCAGCTCGATTTGTGGGATCTCATCCTATGGCGGGTCGTGAAGTTGCAGGACCATCTTCGGCTCAAGCTGATCTGTTTCAAGGCCGCGCCTGGATTCTCACGCCCACGTCGGTGACTGAAGAATCTTCAATCGATCTAGCTAAGGAAGTGGTTGAAGCGCTCGGCGCTACGGCCTACATCATGAGCGCGCCAGCTCATGATTCCTTACTGGCTCGAATTTCCCATTTACCGCAAATAACAAGCACTGCACTTGCGGGGGCAATCGAGCAGATTGGCGATAATCTCAATTTATCGGGTCAAGGTTTGCGAGATATGACCAGAATTGCAAATAGCGATGGTGAATTGTGGAGCGAAATACTTTTTGAGAATCAAAACGAAGTTTTGAAGGCAATTAGTGAGTATCAAGACATCATCGCAGACCTTAAGGATGCGCTTGAAAGTAGAGATGAGAGCGCCCTGAAAAATCTCTTTATCAATGGCAATAAGGGTCGCGCAAAAGTTTCTGGAAAACACGGTTCAAAGCCTCGCAATTACTCACATTTGCTGATTGTCATCAAAGACGAGCCCGGCGCTCTGAGTCAACTCTTCGAACAGTGTGCAGCAATCAATGCAAATATTGAAGATCTTTCAATTGAGCATTCACCAGGTCAACTCACTGGTTTAATTACCCTTGCATTCTCACCTGATGATGCTCTGCGCGTGCAAGATCACTTGCTATCTCACGAT
Organism: Actinomycetota bacterium; assembly: GCA_029978425.1. The sequence goes on along the minus strand of JAPOJL010000005.1, from coordinate 4,238 downwards.
TGGAAGGTTCACTTGCGATGACCATTGTTGTTGCAATGGATGGACCTAGTGGTTCAGGAAAATCATCGACCTCCAAGACAATTGCAAAGAGAGCTGGTTGGTTATACCTCGACACAGGTGCGCTGTATCGAGCCGCAACATGGCTTGCGATACGCGAAACTATCGATGATGCTCAATCACTCGTGGAAGCTTTACAGAAATATCCCATTGTCTTTAAAACAGACCCTGACAACCCGATCACTTTGTGTGGTGGTGTTGATGTTTCAACTGCAATTCGTACACCAGAAGTCACATCGGCTGTCAGTCGCATCAGCGCATGGCCTGAAGTGCGGCAATCACTTTTGGCGTTACAGCGAAGGATTATTGAAAGCGCTAAGAATGGAATCGTTGTCGAGGGCCGAGATATCGGAACAGTTGTCGCCCCTCAAGCACAGCTAAAAATATGGCTTCAGGCCGACATCAGCGCCCGTGCGATTCGCAGAGATATCGAACAAAAGGAATCAAATATCGCCAGTGGTGGAGTGGCTGATGTGGCAGATTCTCTTGCAAGCCGTGATCATATTGATTCGACGAGAAGTGTTTCGCCGCTGAAGAAAGCAGATGATGCGATCATCGTAGATTCGACGAATCTATCCTTGAGTGAGACAGTCGATTACATCTGGAATATTCTGAAGCAACGATCACTGATTGGCTTGCCACGTGTCGTCATCATTGGAAGACCTAATGTGGGCAAATCAACCTTAGTTAATCGCATCATCGGTTCGCGTGAAGCGATTATTGAAGATACTCCTGGGGTTACTCGTGATCGAGTCTCGTATGAAGCAGAATGGAACGGTAAAAGTTTTGTTGTAGTGGATACCGGCGGATGGGAGCCGACTGCGGAAGGTATTGCTCTAAAAATCTCCGATGCTGCGGAATCTGCCATCGTTGATGCTGATTTAGTTCTTTTTGTGGTGGATGCACAAGTTGGCCAGCAATCTGATGATGATGCTCTGATTTCGGTTCTGCGTAAGAGCAAGAAACCAATCATGTTGATTGCAAATAAGGTTGATAGTGAGAAAGATGAACTCGAAGCGCACTCGCTATGGAATTTAGGACTGGGCGAGCCTCACTTTATTTCAGCAGCACATGGTCGTGGAAGCGGCGACTTATTGGATCTCATCGTTTCTCAACTTCCAGAAGTTGGCCAAAGTCGCATGGATGATGGCTATCGTCGCATCGCAATCGTCGGTCGTCCTAATGTCGGTAAAAGTAGTTTGCTCAATTCCTTTGCAGGCACCACACGCGCACTTGTTGATGATGCCGAAGGCACGACGCGTGACCCGATTGACGAACTCATTGATCTAGGCGATAAAACATGGAGGTTCATCGACACCGCTGGTATTCGTCGTAGAGCTCATCAAGCCTCTGGATCGGATTACTACGCGGCGCTGCGAACCGAGCGGGCAATTGAGAACGCCGAGGTGGTCATCATGGTTCTCGACGCCTCAGTTCCAATCACTGAGCAGGACCTGCGCATCATCTCGCTTGTTGAGGATTCTGGAAAAGCGCTCGTGATTGGCATGAACAAATGGGATCTCGTAGACGAAGAACGCAGGCTCTCGCTAGATAAAGAGACGGATCGAAATTTTGACCAAGTTGAATGGGCCGAAAGAGTGAACATTTCGGCGAAAACGGGTTGGCATAAAGATCGACTGCTTCCAGCAATCGAGCGAGCTCTCTCCAGTTGGGAGTTACGCGTTCCAACTGGAAAACTTAACTCGTTCTTAGGTCAATTAATTGGTGGCAATCCACCCCCTATTCGCGGGGGAAAGCAACCGAAGATTCTCTTTGCAACACAAGCAGGTATAGCGCCTCCCACCTTTGTCATCTTTGCTACTGAGTTCCTCGAGGCGTCCTATCGTCGGTTCATTGAACGACGTTTACGGGAAGAATTTGGTTTCTCAGGCTCACCTATTCGCGTCTCAGTGCGCATTCGAGAGCGCTAGCAAGTTCACTTACGAGTTCGCACACCACTCCATTTAGCAGTTCAGTAGTATCGCGTCCGCATGGCAAGTCTTACGGGACGTAGCGCAGCTTGGTAGCGCACCAGGCTGGGGGTCTGGTGGTCGCAGGTTCAAATCCTGTCGTCCCGACGTGTTAACGATTCCAAATATTTTGACGGCCCTTCGGGCTCTGGGAGTTCCCGTATTCCTCTATTTTGTCATCGTTTCAGAGAACCTTCCCGCCGCGGTAATTACCTTGATGTTTGCGGGTGCAACCGATTACTTCGATGGCAAACTCGCACGAGCCTTAAAGCAGGAGAGTCGTCTAGGCGAATTGATGGATCCAGCAGTCGATCGCCTCTACATCATTACTGTTCTGATTGCGATGTATGTGACCGAGGTTCTTCCAATCTGGGTTCTCGCGCTGATTGTGATACGAGATCTTGCTCTAGGCGCGCTTCTCATCGTTATGAAATCGAAGGGGATTGCCCCCTTCACAGTCACATACCTGGGAAAGGCCGCCACTTTCAACCTGCTGTATGCCCTTCCTCTACTCCTTCTCACCAAGTCTTCCTCGGGCGCGCTTGCTGATGCTGCATATATTTTTGGTTGGGGTTTCGCGGGATGGGGTATTGCGTTATATCTCTGGACTGGAATGAGTTACGCTCGCGCCGGATTGCGTAGCCTGAGAGGAAAGTAAATGTCGAACGTGCCAGGAGAGCTTCACTACACAAAAGAACATGAATGGGTGAAGCAGAGCGCTGGAAAGAAATTCAAAGTTGGAATTACAGATTACGCGCAGGGCGCATTAGGTGACATTGTTTACATTCAACTCCCTAAAGTTGGCGATCTTCTTACCCAAGGAAAAGTCTGCGGGGAAGTTGAATCAACGAAGAGCGTCTCGGAAATTTACGCACCTCTCTCAGGAACTGTGACCGAGATTAATTATGCTCTTGACGCTAATCCTGAGGTTATGAATAGCGAGCCTTATGGTGCGGGCTGGATTTTAGAAGTAGAAGTTTCCGACGAAAATCAACTCACGACGCTTCTTTCTGCTGACGAATACCGTTCTTTGACGGCTTGACTCACCCCTCTGGCGCGCCTAGTGTGAGCCTCAAGGTAAAGGTGAGGTTCCGATAGGAGTCTCAACTTCAGATTGAAGGGGAGTGGTGATGGATCAAGCTAAAGAAAAAGATCTCACGACGACCATCAATCTGGGGGCACTTCGTTCGGTCTCAGACCATGTCTCAGCACTTCTGGATAAAGCGACTCAGAACGAGCGCGATGTTATAGCCGCCCTCCCAGAAGGCTCAGCGATGTTGATTGCTTTGAGCGGCCCTTCGCGGGGCGCACGTTTTCTTCTTAACTCGGATCTGACATCAATTGGTCGCTCCACTGATAACGAGATCTTCTTAGACGATGTCACCGTTTCTAGAAAGCACGCGCAGATTATTCGCAGTGGAAAAAGTTATTCCGTAAAAGATCTTGGCAGTTTAAATGGCACATATGTTGATGGAAAAGTTGAGGAAAGTGCTCAACTCAGTGATGGCATGGAGTTACATATTGGAAAGTATCGTCTGCATTTCTTTGTTGGAGGAAAGGTACGAACATGAGCGTTCCCGCGCGCGCATACCTAAGCATCGGTGAAGTTCTTGGAAAACTGAGAAGCGATTTCCCGGATGTGACGATTTCAAAGATCAGATTCTTGGAATCAGAAGGCTTGATTGAGCCACAGAGAACTCCGTCAGGTTATAGAAAGTTCACCACCACAGATTTAGAGCGACTTCGCTATGTGCTGCTTGCGCAACGAGATCAGTATCTTCCACTCAAGGTAATCAAGGAAAACCTTGACGCGCTAGATCGTGGTCTGCAGCCTGCACAAACTGCTGGTGCAGCCCCAACTCCGCGACTTGCAACTGTAGATGGTTCGTTGGCACCAAGTGCGTTCATTGAACAAACTGAACTTCGCCTATCTCGTGATGAACTACTTTCCAGCAGCGGCATCTCGGAAGATCGACTCGTTGAGTTGGAAAGCTACGGTTTGATTCAAATCAAAGGTCGTCACTACGATGGAGACGCATTAACCGTTGCAAAAGTTGTCGCTGAAATCTCTGCATTTGGAATCGAAGGAAGGCATCTAAGAGCCTTTAAAACCGCTGCTGATCGCGAGGTTGGACTAGTGGAACAAGTCATCACTCCATTGATGCGTCAGAAGAATCCTGAGTCAAAAGCGCGCGCACAGGAAGTATCGCG
>JAPOJL010000059.1 GCA_029978425.1 Actinomycetota bacterium | reverse complement strand
CGGAACGGAAGCGCTACCTATTTCAAACCCCGTTGCAACTATTGCCCCGAGTGCGGCTGCAGCATGGTGCCAATCCGCAGATCTCACGGGTGTCAATAAAGATCTCTCCGAGTTCTGTGAAAAAGCGTTGAAGAAATATCTCAGCCCAACGCCTAGGCCGTAACGAAATCAGTAATGACAATCAATAAAAGCCTCCGTATCGCTCTGATTGTCACGCTTGTTGCCACCCTTCTCTCTTTTGGAAAGTTCAACCATTGCCGCAGCGCAGGCTGGGGTAGCCCTGATGTCTATATTCATATGTGTTACTCCGATATCTCGGCTCTCTATGGGGCTCGAGAAATCAATACCGATAAGTGGCCTTACGCATCACAAGATAACTCGGTCGAATACCCCGTTCTTACTGGCATTGTTATGTGGGCGACGGGATTACTGATTGATGATCCCAACGGCTATCGCCCATATTTCGATCTCAATATTCTTCTTATCGCACTTCTACTTATTGCCTCAGTTTTCATTCTCTGGCGCTTAAAACCAGAGTATGTAGCTCTCTTTCCAATCGCACCGGCAGTCTTTGGTTCGCTCTTTATTAATTGGGATATCTACGCAGTTCTCTTCGCGCTGCTCTCGTTATATTTCTATAAAGACGAGAAGATGGATGTATCAGCTCTCTTTATGGGAATCGCAATCTCCACAAAGTTTTATCCCGGCGTTATTCTTTTTGGGATCGCACTTATTTTTTGGAACCAGAAGAAAATTACCCAACTCATTCGCTATCTACTAGTAACAGTTTTTGCCTGGCTCGCCATCAATCTTCCCGTAGCGCTCACCAACTTTGATGGTTGGTGGCGTTTCTTCAAACTCAATATTGATCGCGATAGCGATCTTGGTTCGATCTGGTATGCCACATCACTACTCAAATTCCCACAACCCAACATCAACAACTTCACCATCATTCTCTTCCTGATCGCGCTCGGTGCAATCGGCGTCTTCTATTTTATGGTGGCGCAATCCCGAAGTGATTTTGCAAACCTTGCGACCGTTGCATTCCTTACCGTCGCTGCCTTTGTGACCATCAGCAAGGTTTATTCACCGCAATATATTCTCTGGTTAACACCGCTTGCCGTTCTTGCGATGACTAAAGATCAAGAGCGAAGATCATTTTGGATCTGGCAAGGCACCGAAGCGCTCTACCACTTTGGAATCTGGCAATATCTTGCGAGCTACACTGGTGCGAAATTTGGGATCTCAGAAACCTTTTATGCGATCATTATTCTGATTCGCATCGCAGGACTTGCCTACTTCTCATCAACCTTGATCCAAACCGCCCTGGCCGCACGCTCCACATCTACGCGTAATGCACAGGGAAACCTGCTCGAATTTCTCCCTGACAGTACCCACGGCTAGGCTTACCCTCCTTCACAAGAAGCCCCATCTATGGGGATTTTCGAGTGAAATCGCAGCAACCCTCCTGCTACGGAAAGACCGTAGCCGTATTAGTCCAGAGGAGGTGGGGTTAACGCATGCGTCGCTATGAACTAATGGTGATCCTAGATCCCGATCTAGAAGAACGCACAGTCGCACCAAGCCTTGAGACATATCTCAAGATCATCAAAGAATCCGGTGGTCGAGTCGACAAACTCGATATCTGGGGCAAACGTCGAATGGCTTTCGAAATCTCTAAGAAGAGCGAAGGAATTTACGCCGTTGTTGATATGCACTGTGAACCAGCCGCAATCAAAGAGTTGGATCGCCAACTTAATTTGAACGAAGCTGTGCTTCGTACAAAAGTTGTCCGTCCCGAATAAATCCGCACATAAGTAGAGACCACATAAAGTAGATAGAGGATAAAAAATGGCAGCCGGAGATACACAAATCACTCTCGTTGGAAACCTAACGAATGATCCAGAACTTCGCTTCACACCATCAGGTGCTGCAGTCGCAAAGTTCACCGTTGCATCAACACCGCGTTACATGGACCGCCAGACAAATGAATGGAAAGACGGAGACACTCTCTTTCTTAACTGTCAGATCTGGCGCCAAGCAGCCGAGAACGTCGCTGAATCACTCACTCGCGGAATGCGCGTGATTGTTTCTGGTCGTTTGAAGCAGCGTTCATACGAAACCAAAGAGGGCGAAAAGCGCACCGTCTTTGAAGTAGAAGTCGACGAAGTCGGTCCTTCTCTTCGTAACGCAACCGCTAAAGTCACTAAGACCACACGTCAAGGTGGCGGTAACGGCGGCTTCTCCGCACCAACTGAATCTTCTGATGACCCATGGTCATCACCGGCAACTGTTAGCGGCGGCGGATGGACATCCACCACTGCAGACGATCAGCCACCCTTCTAAAACCCCTTAAAAACAGACCATTCCGCGCTAAAAACGCGGGCCCAGAACAAGGAGCACCACAATGGGAGCACGTTCCAACCGAACGCTGAAGCAGAAACCAAAAGTTTCTCCAGCGCTCAATAAGAAATTCAAGAAGAAGCCATGCAGCTTCTGCCGCGACAAGGTCACATACATTGACTACAAAGATGTCGCGACTCTTCGCAAGTACATCTCTGATCGCGGCAAGATCCGCGCTCGTCGTGTTACTGGCGCATGCACACAACACCAACGCCAAATTGCTGATGCCGTGAAGAACAGCCGCGAAGTTGCGCTTCTTCCTTACACATCAACAGCGCGATAAGGAGTAATGAAATGAAACTAATTCTTACTCGCGAAGTTGCTGGACTTGGCCATGCTGGCGATGTTGTAACCGTCAAAGATGGTTATGCACGCAACTACCTTCTCCCACGTGGTTCTGCAATTGCATGGACCCAAGGCGGAGAGAAACAAATTGATGGAATCCGTCGCGCACGTCAAAACCGTGAGATCCGCGATAAGGATCATGCAAATGAAATCAAGACAAAGCTCGAAGCAGCAACTCTTGAAATCAAAGCAAAGGTTGGTTCCACCGGCCGTCTCTTCGGTTCAGTAACTGAAAAAGACATCGCACTTGTTATCAAGAGCGCAACTGGTTTGGATATCGATCGCCACAAAATCAAATTAGTGAAGCACGTAAAGAACCTCGGCAAGCACACTGCAAAGGTCTCTTTAATGACCGGTGTTGCTGCAAATATCACCGTCAACGTCACTGCTTGATCTAACTTAGATATTAAGAAACGGCTCGCGCCACAAACGCGGGCCGTTTTTTATTTCCATGAACAACATATGCAAAATCTCATTTATTGAGAATCAGCAATAAATCTTTACCCACAACCTCACAATGCTCTCACCTGCGTATTTCGCCAGTTTCACAGAGTTACCCACACTTCATCCACAATCTCCACACAGGAAAAGGGCCACTTACCCACAGATTTGCCTCATCTACCCACACCCCTGCGCACAGCGAAAAAGGCTTAATTAGTCCATGTCAGTGCTGCCCCACAAGATACGCACATGAGTCTGGCAGAGGTCCCGAATTACGACGATCGTCGTACACCTGAATTCGATCGCACCCCTCCCCAAGATCTCGTTGCAGAACAATCTGTTCTCGGCGGAATGATGCTCTCAAAAGATGCAATCGGTGAAGTTGTAGAAATCTTGCGTCATCGCGATTTCTATCGCCCCGCACATGAATTAATTTTCGATGTCATCGTTGATTTATATGGACGTGGCGAACCCGCGGATCCAGTTACTGTCTCCGCAGAACTCACAAAACGCGGCGAGATCGCTCGCGCTGGTGGCGCTCCTTATCTTCACACTTTAATTTCAGCTGTTCCTACTGCTGCTAATGCCGGTTACTACGCAAAGATTGTTCGCGAACGTGCAATCGCTCGCCGCCTTGTTGAAGCTGGCACAAAGATTGTCCAACTCGGTTATGCCGCTGAAGGTGATGTTGATGGCATCGTCGATATGGCAGAACAAGAGGTCTACCAAGTCACCGAACGTCGCGCTGGTGAAGACTTTGTCCAACTTAATTCATTAATCCCCGCAGCTCTCGATCAAATTGAGAAGATGCAATCGGGTGATCTTGCTGAAGGAATTAAAACCGGATTTAAAGATCTCGATGTTCTCACCAATGGTTTCCATCCCGGAAACATGATTGTTATCGCAGCTCGTCCTGCAGTCGGTAAATCAACTCTTGGTCTTGATATCGCGCGCCATGCATCAATTCATAATGGTGATTGCTCTGTCATCTTCTCTCTTGAAATGAGTCGCTCTGAAATCACAATGCGTATGCTCTCTGCTGAAGCTCGCGTGGCTTTAAATAACATCCGCTCCGGAA
>JAPOJL010000058.1 GCA_029978425.1 Actinomycetota bacterium | reverse complement strand
CTTATTTTCGCTTTCCAGCTTCGAGATCCTGAGAATAATTCGGACCGAATCTTCCATGGCTCCATCACTTACCTGAGCCTTTACTCAATTACTCTTGTTGTTGGGGTATTCATCTAATTTAGGCATCATGGTGGGATGGTTATCACGCGACACCAAGGCATTTATCAGCAAGATTTATAAGGGTCCCCTTTATCCTTTTCATTAGTTACTGACCCCCACATTCCCCAGGGAGCCACGAATTGAGATCTAGACGAGCACGAGTTCTCTCGCTCAGCCTCTCCACCATATTGATATTTACATTGACGCCTGCGCTCGCAAATCCACCAAAGCCAACTCTCGCCCAGATCGAAGCCGCCAAAAAAGCTGAGGCAGAGAAGAAGAAATTAGTTGATGCTGCAAATGCGCGACTAGCCAAGGCCAATCTGACCTTGCGCCAACTCGCAGCAGTCGCAAACGCAGCCCGCATCAAATATGAAGCCGCTAAAAGGGAACTTGCAGTGAAAACCAGTGAAGCAAATGCAGCAGCAGCTGCTTATAACGCTGCGGTCTCAGAGGTCAAAGCAGCTCACGACGCTATCGGACGTCTTGCGACAAATGCTTACATTATGGGTGGTGGATTTACTGATCTCGATTCACTACTGCATTCAGATGGACCACAAGATTTGATGGATCGACTTTCTACCTTAGATTCTCTTGGGACACAAAACACACAAGCGCTCTTTAGATTTAAAGCTGCGGAGGAAGCTGCAAAAGTTGCCAAGAAGAAAGCCGATACCGCAAAAACCGCCCAAGAAGTTGCAACTAAAAAAGTAGAAGCCACGAAGATTGAAGCTGATGCGGCACGCAATGCACAGCAAAAAGAGGTCGATAAACTTCAAAAGATTCAAGATCAAGTTCTTAAAGAATTGAACGCTGCACGCAGAACGCGCGTGACTTTAGAACAGCAACGACAACTTGCATTATTGGAAGAAAACAATGCCATCATTGCTGATAACACCGCGATCTACACAAAGGTTTGGCCAGATATTGGCTTTAAAGGTCGCTCAACATCACGTTCAACTCCCGAAATGCGCGCAAAGGCTGTGGAGTTTGCCAAGAAACAAGTATTGGCACGTAAGCCTTATGTTTGGGGCGATGAAGGACCAAATGCATTTGATTGCTCTGGCCTGGTTTATGCGGCATATCGCTCTGCAGGATTAGGGTGGCCGAATTGGGATCGACTCAACTCTTCTCTCTATTTCAGCTATACAAAGCATGTTCCACTCAACCAATTAGTGCCCGGCGATCTCCTTTTCTACTCATATAAGGGAACGGTTAACACAATCCATCACATCTCAATCTATGCAGGTGATGGCATGATGTGGGAAGCAAACTCCACCAAGACGGGATTGAAATTCTCAAACATCTATAGCATCAAGGGACTTATGCCTTATGGAGGCCGCGTCTAGTATTTGGCCCATGGCCAGCGCAACACCTCTTTATCAAATCCGCCTTGCTGTGCGAGGCGAGCTAGAAGATATTGCTGCGGGCGAAACCGTGATTGTTGCCGCATCAGGAGGCGCAGATTCATCTGCACTAGCAGCAGCTTTACTTCCAGAATGTGAAACCAAAGCCATCAAAGTTGTGGCGCTCATTGTTGATCATGCTTTGCAGAGAAATTCTTCTGATGTTGCACATGAAGCAAAGAAAGAATTAGCAAAAATTGGTTATGAGAATATTGAGATTCGAAGAATCCATGTTGAAGTAACTGATGGAGTAGAAGCATCTGCAAGGAGAGCGCGCTACGCAGCCCTCAATGATGTTGCTCAACTTCATAACGCAGTAGCAATTTTCTTAGGCCACACAAAGGATGATCAGGCTGAAACTGTTCTCCTTGGTCTAGCGCGTGGTTCAGGAACTCGTTCTCTCTCCGGAATGGCACAACGTATTGATCAATATCGTCGACCATTACTTTCCATCACTCGCGCCCAAATCGAAGCTGCATGTGAAGAAGTAGGAATCAAATTCTGGCGCGATCCACATAATCAATCGATGGAATACACCAGAGTACGAGTCCGCGAAAATGTTCTACCCATGATGGAGAAAGAGATTGGTCCTGGCGTTGCAGATGCCCTAACGCGTTCTGCGAAGTTGCTCCGTGATGATGCCGATGCCTTGGATCAATGGGCCGATGAGATTTTCGATGATCTCGATCCAATCTCCTTAGATATCGCCACCCTCGAAAGCTTGCCGCGCGCGATCCGCACCCGAATCTTCCGCAAGGCGATTTATCTCGCAGGCGCCCCATCGGGCTCACTTACAGCTGACCATATTGAGCCTGTTGAGTCTCTCGTCACAGGATGGAAGGGACAGGGCCCCGTATCGCTCCCTGGCGGTGTGACCGTAGCGCGGATTTCAGGCAGACTTTCGCTCTCCTAAAGCCTGCCAAAGTTCATCTGAAAGGAAATCTGTGGATCTCGCATCAGTTCAGAACGAAATAGAACGCGTCATCGTTACTGAAGAGCAGCTACAGAAGCGCCTCAAAGAAATAGCGCAACAAATCGAAGCTGATTACAAAGATGAAGATCTCCTACTCATTGGCGTACTTAAAGGCGCAGTCATGGCAATGGCAGATCTATCACGCCACATCAACCGCCATCTCGATATGGATTGGATGGCCGTCTCGTCGTACGGTTCCGGAACAAAATCTTCGGGCGTTGTGCGTATCTTGAAGGATCTTGATAAAGATATTACTGGGCGAAATGTTATCATTGTTGAAGATATTGTCGATACCGGACTTACTTTGGATTGGTTAAGCAGCAACCTCAAATCACGCGGGGCAAAATCAGTAGAAATTATGACGGTGCTCCGTAAACCAGATTCGGCTCAAGTAAAAGTAGATGTGAAATATGTTGGCTTTGATATTCCCAAAGATTTCGTGATTGGTTACGGCTTAGATTTCAATGAGAAGTATCGCAACCTTCCCTTTATTGGTGTGCTCGCAAAGCACATGTATGAGTAACCATGGCCGATAAGAAAATTAAAAAACCCCGGATGCCCCAACAACGTGGCAGCCAACAAACCGGTAAAGGGCAACAACGTCCACGCTTGACCCGTCGTCCACTTTTCTGGATCTTTGTTGCGATTATTGCGGTAACAATCTTTGGCCAGATCTCATCGGGAAGTAATCAATTCACCAAAATTGACACTTCTCAAGCGATGGCAGCCATTACTCGTGGCGAAGTTGAATCAGCGAATATCGTTGATCGCGACCAGGTTATCCAATTAGTCCTCAAGCCAGGCCAGGCGATTAATGGAGCTACGAAGGTAGAAGCCTCATATGTGACGGGGCAAGAGCCGATTTTGATTGATTTACTTACCGCAAATCAGCCTCCAAAAGAGTGGGATGTAACGGTTCCGAAGACCAATATCCTCGTCTCAATTCTCTTTACTCTTGGACCAATCATTCTTCTGGCTTTCCTCTTATTCTTCTTAATGGGCCAAGCCCAAGGTGGATCTCGAGTATTTTCCTTTGGTCGCTCTCGCGCCAAACTTCATAACAACGAAGTTCCACAAGTTACTTTCGCAGATGTAGCCGGAGCTGACGAAGCGATTGAAGAATTTAAAGAGATTAAGGACTTCTTAGCCGAACCGAAGAAATATCAAGAGATAGGCGCCAAGATTCCGAAAGGCGTATTGCTTTTTGGACCTCCGGGTACCGGTAAAACACTTTTAGCTCGCGCCGTTGCGGGTGAAGCGAAAGTTCCTTTCTATTCCATTTCTGGTTCTGATTTCGTAGAAATGTTTGTGGGCGTCGGCGCTGCTCGCGTTCGCGATCTCTTTGCACAAGCGAAGGCAAATTCACCCTCCATTATTTTCGTAGATGAGATTGATGCAGTCGGTCGCCATCGTGGTGCAGGTATGGGTGGCGGACATGATGAGCGTGAACAGACTCTCAATCAATTACTTGTTGAGATGGATGGCTTTGAACCGCACGATCAAGTTATTTTGATTGCTGCTACAAACCGACCTGACATTCTCGACCCTGCACTTTTGCGTCCAGGTCGTTTTGATCGCCAGATTGGAATCGATCGTCCTGATGTCAAAGGTCGCGAAGCGATCATGAAAGTACATGCTAAGAATAAGCCGCTTGAAAAAGATCTTGATTTGTTGGGAATCGCACGCCGTACCCCAGGTTTTACCGGTGCAGACCTCGCAAATGTCCTTAACGAAGCGGCGCTGCTGACAGCGCGCGAGAATCGAAAGATTATTTCGCGTGATGATGTTGATGAGGCAATTGATCGAGTGATGGCC
>JAPOJL010000057.1 GCA_029978425.1 Actinomycetota bacterium | reverse complement strand
CTCGCTAAATTTGCTGAAAGTATTGGCGGCTTTGAAGGTAATGCCCAGAGTTTTAGATTATTAACGAGAATCGAAGCAAAAACTGTCGATAGCGAAGGGCTATCAGTTGGGCTAAATCTGACCAGGGCAACTTTGGATGCAGCTACAAAATATCCATGGAGTTCACTTGAAAATCCAAAGAAGTACGGTGTGTACGAAGATGACCAAGAGATCTTCAATTGGGTTCGTGAAGGTGCGCCATTGGAAAAGACATGTATGGAAGCGCAAATCATGGATTGGTCCGATGATGTTGCCTACTCTGTCCATGATTTAGAAGATGCACTCGTAACCGGCCAGATTGATATTGCGCATTTGCGCCGAGATCTACCACAGCTACATGCCACTGCAGTTCAGGATTACTTGAGTGATATGAGTGAGAAAGAAGCCGAAGAAGCAATTAGCTCACTGATGAATCTGTCATGCTGGCCCAAGGAATTTGATAGAAGTCATCGCCACTTAGCGCGTTTGAAAGATTTAACCAGCCAACTTATCGGGCGCTTTGCCCTTGCAGCAGAGCAAGAAACTCGAGAACATTTCGGTGATGGCGATTTGACCCGTTATGCAGCGAACTTACTTGTACCGCGCTCTCAGCGAGTTGAAGTTGCGCTCCTGAAATCAATGGCGGGTTACTACATTATTCGTGCTGAAAAATCTCAAGAACGTTACGCAAAACAGCAGGAAGTAATCATTGATCTTGTGGAAGCGGTCCGCGAGAGTGCTCCAGAAACACTCGAAAGTTTCTTCCTCCAGGAGTGGCAGCGCGCCAGCACTGAGGAAGAGAAGATGCGCGTCGTTATTGATCAAGTTTCATCGCTTACCGATGTAGGCGCCTATGCGCTACACCAACAACTGTTGGGGAAGTAGAGACTAGGATTCCAACTATGTCAGGTCGAATTCGCGATGTAGACGTCACATACGTCCGCGACCATTCACCTATTGATGAAGTAGTTGGTGAATATGTTCAACTCAAGGGCGCTGGCGGGGGACAGAAGAAAGGGCTCTGTCCTTTCCATGATGAGAAAACTCCTTCTTTCCATGTAACTCCGAGCCGCGGATATTTCCATTGCTTTGGTTGCCAGACTGGCGGAGATGTCATCGCTTTTGTGATGAAGATGGATCATCTAACTTTCACAGAAACTATTGAGAGACTTGCCGAACGAATTGGTTATCAACTTACCTATGAGCAGGGTAGTGGAGGAACAAAGGCGCCGGCTGGTCAACGTTCTCGATTGATTGCAGCACATGTTGCTGCTGTGACTTTTTACCAAGAACAACTCCAACTTCCTGAAGCGGCACATGGTCGCGAGCTATTGATGAAACGCGGTTTTGAAATGGCGCTTGTGATTCTTTTGAAGTGGGCTATGCGCCTGATCAATGGGATTCGCTAACGAAGTATCTACGCGGCCAAGGTTTCACAATCGAAGAGTTGATGTTGGCTGGATTAACAAAAGAAGGACAGAAAGGCCCTATCGATCGTTTCCGCAATCGCTTAATGTGGCCGATCCGAGATATTTCAGGCGATGTAGTGGGATTTGGTGCGCGAAAACTGGCGAGCGATGACGAGGATCAAGGACCGAAATACCTCAACACTCCTGAGACTCCGATTTACAAGAAAAGCCAAGTTCTCTACGGCTTGGATCGAGCGAAGAAAGAGATCGCAAAGAAGCGCCAGGCCGTCATAGTTGAGGGATACACCGATGTGATGGCAGCTCACTTAGCTGGAATTACCACTGCGGTTGCAACGTGCGGGACTGCTTTCGGCGATGAGCATATTCGTATCTTGCGTCGACTTTTAATGGATGACGATGCATTTAGAGGCGAAGTTATCTTCACCTTTGATGGCGATGCAGCTGGTCAAAAAGCTGCGCTTCGAGCATTTAGTGATGACCAGAAATTTGTCACACAAACGTTTGTCGCTGTGGAACCAAGTGGCATGGATCCCTGTGAATTGCGACAGCATCAGGGAGACGCTGCCGTGCGGGACTTGATTGCGCGAAGAGTTCCGCTCTTTGAATTTGCAATTAAGAGCTCGATTAAACAATTTGATTTAACGAATGCTGATGGCAGAGTCTCTGCTCTTAATGCTGCTGCGCCACTAATTGGAAAGATTCGTGACACATCACTTCGCCCTGAATATGCCCGCAGCCTTGCTGGATGGCTAGGCATGGAGGTCGAAGTGGTAATGGCGGCGGTTAAGAAGAATTCATCCTCTGCGCCACGAGCAGTTTCGGATGCGCCCCAAGCGAATAATTGGCGCCCAGATCCGAGTGAGCCTCGTTTGATGCTAGAGCGTGAAGTGCTCAAAGCGCGCCTACAAATGCCGGCGCTGATGCACAATTGGAAAGATGTTGAGAAGAACGCTTTCTCGCATCCCGCCTATATCAAGTTACGCGAATTCATTGATACCCAAAGAGAGTTTGAACAAGTAAATCTCGAAGCTGTCGAGTCAGATGAATTAAAGTCTTTCATCACCGAGCTAACGGTTGAGCCGATTCGTACCGATGGCGAGATTTCAGATCGCTACGTTTCAAGCATTACAGCGCGACTCAATGAAGTTGCCTTAAGCCGCTCTATCGCTGAAGTGAAATCGACCTTGCAGCGACTCAATCCCGTTGAGAATGAAGTCGAGTACAACCAGATATTTGGCGAACTTGTGGGGATGGAAACAAAGCGACGAGCCTTGCGCGAATTGGCTTTAGGCGAGGGCTTGACCTAGAGTTTGCGGCTAGCCGATCCCTGATAGCTCAATCGGCAGAGCAGCCGGCTGTTAACCGGCAGGTTCTTGGTTCGAGTCCAAGTCAGGGAGCTTTTCATTTAGACTCCTACCCATGGCAATGGTTCGAATTCGCGTAGCGCTCCCTGATCGCCCAGGTTCACTTGGCGCGGTTGCCTCGGCAATCGGTTTTGCTGGTGGAGATATTCGTGGCCTTGTCGTTCTCTCTTCCGAAGGCGGACGCGGTATCGATGACATCACCGTGGCTTTTCCTGGAAATGATCCCCAAGATCTCGTCAATGTTTTGAGTGCAATTGGCGGAGTCGAGGTAATTTCTGTAACTCCCGTCGTTTAATTCTTAAGAAATAACTTTTGCGCCATCGCTAGGTAGCGATGAAAAGAATCGTGGCGCTTTAAATCCCTTCGCTGCAAATGCTTGTTCGATAGATAGAGAAACCTTCCCAGCATCCTCATCCTTAATCAACGCGATGGCGCTTCCACCAAAGCCACCGCCAACCATGCGCGCGCCCAGTGCGCCACTATTTAACGCGGCATCAACAGCGGTGTCGAGCTCAGGGCAGGAAACTGTGTAGTCATCACGTAGCGAGCGGTGTGACTCATTGAGTAATTTCCCAAACGCATAAAAGTCTCGAGATTCCAAAGACTTCACCGCTTCTAGAACGCGAGCAATTTCAGTTACTGCATGGCGTGCGCGTAGAAATTGAGTTGGGGTTAGTTCATGCTTTCGTGACTGTAATTTCTCCAAAGATAGTTCTCGCATGGAGGCAACGCCAAGAATTGTGGCAACCTCCTCACAGGATGCTCGCCGCTCGGCATATCCTCCATCAGTCAATGCATGATGAGCTTGGGTATCAATAATGAGTAGCCTTAAATCAGCACCGGCAAAATCAACGGAAATGTGCCTAGTAGAGAGATCTCTGCAATCCAATAGAAGTGCATAACCAGCTTTAGCCATCAAGGAAACAGATTGATCCATAATGCCGCATGGCACGCCAACATATTTATTCTCTGCACGTTGGGTGAGAAGCGCTAATTCACTCAAGGACTTTTCTAGATGGAATAGGTGATTAAGTGCTGTGGCGACGCTACATTCCAACGCTGCGGAGGAAGAAAGTCCAGCGCCAAGCGGGACTTTGCCATCTATGTAGATGTCGAGTCCAGATTCAATCTCCAGGGACCAGATCACACCAAAGACATATCGCGCCCAACCTTCACCCTTCATGGCGGAGATCTCTTCAAGGCTTACCTCTATGAGGGCGCTAGATTGTTGCGCAGAGGCCACTCTTATCTTTTTATCACTTCGTCGAAATGTCGCGCACTGAGTGACATCATCAATCGCAAAAGGCAATACGAAACCTTCGCTGTAATCGATATGTTCGCCAATCAAATTGACGCGGCCCGGAGCTTGCGCAATAACTTCAGGAGCTACTCCAAAGGTTTTCTTAAATTCTTCCTCAATCATTATGGTGAGCGGTTGTGTTACAACGCAACGTCTCGTAGTTGTTGAGCCGATTGTTCAGGCTTGAGATCCATCATGAAGGCGCCAAAGGCGGATTCTGAGCCTGCT
>JAPOJL010000056.1 GCA_029978425.1 Actinomycetota bacterium | reverse complement strand
AGAAGAAGGACAGAAAGTCAGCGTTGGACAACAGATGGTTGTCGGTGCAATTGATCCGAAGCAAGTACTTCGTATCCTCGGACCACGTGCAACGCAGACCCACCTCGTCCATGAAATTCAAGAGGTTTACCGCTCACAAGGCGTCGGTATTCACGATAAGCACATTGAAATCGTTGTAAAACAGATGCTCCGTCGTATTACTGTTCTTGAACCAGGCGATACTGATTTGCTACCAGGCGAATTGGTTGATCACCTACGTTTCCAAGCTGCAAACCGCGAAGCTGTACAAAAAGGTGGAAAGGCTGCATCAGGTCGCCCAGAACTTATGGGTATCACCAAGGCATCTCTTGCTACCGAATCGTGGCTATCAGCGGCTTCATTCCAGGAAACCACTCGCGTTCTTACCGACGCAGCGCTTTCCGAGAAGAGCGATCCACTCCTTGGTCTCAAGGAAAACGTCATCATCGGAAAACTCATCCCAGCAGGTACTGGTCTTGCTCGTTATCGCAACGTGCGAGTTGAACCTACTGAGGAAGCAAAGGCCGCGGTCTACGCAGCTTATGAAGAGTATGACTATGCACCATTCGAGACCACTGGTTCCGGCGAAGCAGTTCGCTTGGATGATTACCAAGTTGGAGAAAATCGCTAGTTAAGTAATTACAAGAAATCCCCGGCTAGAAATAGTCGGGGATTTTTTTATGGCCTTAATACAATACGGATTGGATTCCCGATCTTCTTCTCTAGTTTTTCAAGAGCCAGAGCTGCATGATCAAGTGGTAATACTTCGGAAATCGATTTCGATAGCGAAAGCTTTCCTTGCTTCACAAACTCAACAAGTTCTTTGGTGTGCATAGGCTCAGAGCCGTAATGTCCAAGTATTTGAGTGCGCATATAAGTAAATGCCATGTCATTGGGAATTGTGATGGGTTCATTGGCGATTCCAACAATTACTAAACGCCCCTGTTCTCCGAGCATCGAGAGCGCTTGTTTACGCACCGGTGTTACACCGGCGAAATCAAAAGCGGCATTGAGGCCACGATGCTTCTTTAACTCCTCATCGCTAGGGTCGAAAGCGAGATCAGCGCCTATTTCTAGGGCTTTGGCGCGGGCTTCAGGGCGGGGGTCGATCGCAATGACTTTGCTACATCCCACAATTTTTAGAAGTTGAACGGCATGAATTCCAAGTCCGCCAACACCAAAGACAGCGGCTGTTTCTCCACTTTTCATCTTTGCGGTCGAAGAGATTGCGGCCCATGGAGTTGAGACCGCATCAGGAATAATTGCAGCTTCTTCAAATGGAAGTGAGTCTGGGATTTTTACCAAGAGCCCAGCTTTAGCGATGACATATTCGGCGTATCCACCATCGTAATCAAAACCAAGAGTAGTGATCTGATTTTTCTCATTACGTTCACCAGCCACAACAAGTACTCGATCGCCAACTTTGTAAGTATGCACTCCTTCTCCAAGTTGATCGATTGTGCCAGCGACTTCATGACCAAGTGTTACTTCATCGCCTTTTAGATATCCAGGAGAGAGTGTGCCATCAAGAAAATGAACATCAGATAAGCAAACTCCAGCAGCGCCAACTTTGATGCGGACTTCTCCGTGACTTGGTGTTGGATTCGGGATCTCTTTCACTTCGAATCTTCGAGTTGAGACGGTGATACGTCCGGCTTTCATGAGATCAATCCTTGCGCACGATTGATGAGAATGTTAACTCCCATGCCGAAGCCTTTAAATGCAGGGTTGGTTGTCTGCCCCGCTTTATAGCGCGCCCAGATTTGTTGAATGATGACAGTTAAACGGAATAAACCAAAGACTTCATAGAAAGTGAAGTCATCACATTTCCTACCGCTTAATTCAAGATATTTGGCAATGAATTCTTTACGAGTAGGCATTCCATCAAGGTGACTTGGTTGGCGACGCAGGGATGCAAACATTGGTTCATCATCTTTATCAATCCAATACGCCAGCGCCGATCCGAGATCCATCAGCGGATCACCCACGGTCGCAAGCTCCCAATCCAGCACGCCCACTAGCTTTTTCTGGGCTAAATTGAAGACCATATTGTCGATTCGCCAATCGCCATGAATGATGCAGGATCCAACATCATCAGGTTTATTTGAGAGGAGCCAAATCATCACATCTTCACCATCTGGAACATCATCGGTAAGAGCGTTGCGATAGCGCTTCGACCAGCCTTCAACTTGGCGAGTGACATATCCAGGACCTTTATTGAGTTCGTTGAGAACAGATGCATCAACAGAGTGAAGCTGGGCTAGACCTGAGACCAATGAATGTGCCATAACGGAGATATCTTCTTTAGTTAAAGTCTCGGGAACATCGCGTCGGAAGATCTCGCCTTGGATTCTGTCCATGACATAGAAATCCGATCCAAGAATGGAGTGATCTTCACAGAGCGCAATCACAGTTGGTACTAAGTCATACACAGGTTTGAGTCGAGATTGAATGAGAAATTCTCGTTTCATATCGTGCGCCGATACTGCTTTTGTGCCAACGGGTGGGCGGCGCAGAACTAATTCACGATCAGGATATTTCAATAAGTAAGTGAGGTTTGATGCTCCGCTACGAAATTGAAATACATCTGGTAACGAACTTTCGTTTATATATGAGTTAAGCCAGGTATGGACTCTTGCAACATCAAAAGCATCTTCATCACGAACCGGAGTGAGATCACTCATGAGAGATATGACTTGAGCTCTAACCGTGCAATATCGCGGAGGTGGACTTCGTCTGGGCCATCAACAATTCTCAAGGTTCGGATCCCGGCGTACATTGCAGCCAACGGAGTATCTTGGCTAACGCCAGCGCCACCGTGGGCTTGAATGGCGTTACTAATAATTTTCTCGGCCATGCGGGGGACAGCGACTTTGATCGCAGCAATCTCTTTTCGGGCTGCTTTGGCCCCCTGATTATCAATAATCCACGCTGCTTTTAAGACTAGTAAGCGAGATTGTTCGATATCAATACGTGCTTGAGCGATCCACTCTTGAATGACGCCTTGGCGGGCTAACTCTTTTCCAAATGGTGTGCGAGTCATACTCCGCTTAATCATGAGTTGCAGTGCGCGTTCTGCCATTCCGATGGCGCGCATGCAGTGATGGATACGTCCTGGACCAAGGCGAGCTTGAGCCAGAGCAAAACCTTCGCCCTCTTTGCCAATGAGATTGGAAGCAGGAACTTTTACATTAGTAAAAGACACTTCGGCATGGCCATGTTGGTCGACATATCCAAGGACAGAGAGATTTCTCTTCACATCAACGCCGGGAGTATCAATCGGAACCAGAATCATAGATTGTTGGTGATGATCATCAGCATCGGGATTAGTTTTTCCCATCACAATCAAAATCTTGCAACGCTCATCCATCGCACCAGTCGTCCACCACTTGGTGCCGTTGATGATGTAGTTGTCGCCATCTTTCTTGATGCTGGTGCGAATATTGCGGGCATCGCTTGATGCAACATCAGGCTCTGTCATCGCAAAGCCAGATCGAATCTCACCATTAAGAAGTGGTTCAAGCCAGCGCTTCTTCTGTTCTGCTGTTCCAAACATGTCGAGCAATTCCATATTTCCAGTATCAGGAGCTGCACAATTAATTGCTTCAGGTGCGATATCAGGTGACCACCCAGTGATTTCGGCAAGGGTTGCATAATCGGTGACGTTAAGTTCGTGATCTAAGTGTGGAAGAAATAAATTCCAAAGACCTTGAGCGCGAGCTTTCTTCTTTAATTCTTCAACAATGGGCGGAAGTTTGTGGGGAGTGCCGGCTTTGAAGAACTCTTCACGTTGGCGGTGATAGGTCGCCTCAGCGGGAAAGACTTCTTTATCCATAAAGGCTTGAAGTTTTCCGACATATTCGGTTGCCTTGGGGCTGAGGCTGAAGTCCATGCGGATACCGTACGCATACTTTGCGAAATTTAGGAGAGGCAAAATGGGTGTTCTTGACCGCTTTCGTTTAGATGGAAAGGTCGCTGTTGTTACTGGAGCCTCATCAGGCCTTGGAGTCGCATTCGCAAAGGCGCTCGCTGAAGCTGGCGCAGATGTTGTACTTGGTGCGCGGCGCGAAGATCGTCTCCCTGAAACTGGAAAGTTAGTTGAAGCTGCAGGGCGAAAATTTGCCTATAAGAAAACCGATGTGACAAAACCAGAAGAGTGCGACGCGCTTATTGCGTTCGCTCTAGAGAAATTCGGCAAAGCAGATATTTTGGTCAATAACGCTGGAGTTGGAACAGCAGTACCTGCTACGCGCGAAACTCCCGAACAATTTAGAAGTGTTATTGATGTAAATCTGATGGGCGCATATTGGATGGCGCAAGCTTTTGCGAAAGCAAATAAAGATGGTGGAGTTATCGTGAACATCTCC
>JAPOJL010000055.1:285-4454 GCA_029978425.1 Actinomycetota bacterium | reverse complement strand
GACCGAGACCAGCTTCGCCAGCACGCTCTTTGACGGTTGCTACAAATGCAGAACGATCTTCATCTTTGGAACGCTGTTCTTTACGTTGATCAATAACTTCATGATCTGGCATGAGCGTTTTTGCCCAGTGAACAGCAGCCATTCCAATGAAGAAGAGTGACATGGCAAGGCCGAGTCCCAAGAAAAGTTGGTGCGCATTGGTATTTCCCATGATCGGCAGAAATATGAAAATTGATTCGTCAATACCCACATATGCATAAATAAAAAGAAGCGTTCCAAAGACAGAGAGCAGGAAGAGAATTCCAACTTGGCGTTCAGCCTTCTTTGCTGCGCGAGGATCTACATCGGCTTTACGATGAATATGTTCAGGTAAACCTGGATCAGTTAAGGGTGCAATTTCATTTGACATTGTTTACCGAGCCTTTGTTGTTAGCCATACAGCAACGCCAATGAGTAATCCAAGTCCTAGCGTCCATGCCAATAGTCCTTCAGTAACAGGACCTACGCGACCAAGCGATGCTCCTCCAAGTGCTGGTTCGGTTTCCGCATGCTTGATCCATTTGATGATGGAAAGTTTCTCTTGAGGAGTGATGACTGTCTCGGAGAAGACCGGCATTGCTTGTGGTCCCGTCAACATTGCTTCGTAAATGTGTTTTGGTTCGACGCCCATAACGGTTGGAGCATATTTTCCTTGAGTAAGCGCTCCACCTTGACCTGCAAAGTTATGGCACATCGCGCAGTTATTGCGGAATAGCTCTCCGCCTTCAGCGTTATCACCACTTCGTTCCCACGCAAGTTCTTCATTCGTGACTGCAGCTGGGCCAGGAGCAAGGGAAGCTACATACGCTGCAAGGGCGGCAGTTTCTTCCTCTGTGTAGACCGGCTCCTTTCGCATTGCTTGTTGGCTCATGTCAGCCATCGGCATACGACCTGTTGCGACTTGGAAGTCAACGGATGCCGCTCCAACTCCAATGAGTGACGGTGCAATTCCCGCACCTTCGGCATTGAGTCCATGACATGAAGAGCAACCGCGCGCGAAAATCTCTTTTCCTTCTGCAATGAGTGTTGCTTTATCTGAAGGATTGGTGACGACTGTTTGTGAGGCGGCTTGAGCCACCGTGTAACCAAAACCAACAAAAAGTAGACCAGCCAATAGCAACAAAGGGCCAGCAAATCTATGACGGCGATACCTTGAAATGAATCTCATTTATTGCACCAAATAGATTGCTGAAAAGAGAGCGATCCAGACGATATCGACGAAGTGCCAATAATAAGAAACCACGATTGCGGTGGTTGCTTGAGAGTGACCAAAACGTCGAGCTTTTGAAACTCGAATCATGACAATCAAGAAAGCGATCAAACCTCCGGTGACATGTAAGCCGTGAAAGCCGGTGGCCAAATAGAAGACTGAACCATATGGCGCGGAGGAAATCGAGAGTCCTTCATGCACAAGTTCGGCATATTCAAAAACCTGGCCCCCGATGAAGAATGCTCCCATGGCAAAAGTGAGCGCGAACCATTCGCGCATTCCCCATTTTGAAATCTGAAGAAGAGTTCCGGTGCGCGCATTTTGAAAACGTTCGGCAGCGAAAACTCCAAACTGACATGTAACTGAAGAGAGAACGAGAACTGTGGTGTTGAGCGCAGAGAATGGAATATTGAGATAGTCGACGCCCTCAGCCCATTTCTCAGGACCTTGGACTGCGCGCGTGGTGAAATACATTGCGAAGAGCGCAGCGAAGAACATCAACTCACTTGATAGCCAGACGATCGTTCCTACTGCAACGATGTTGGGTCGATTAAGTCGAGGTGGGGTGGCTACCGCGCTACTCATAGGGGGGATTATTCCCGAAAAGCCTTCATTTTCTGCCGTTGATAGCGCAGAAAGAGAGGTCGGTGCGGTGAAACGCATCACGCGCTGAAAGAGCGAACAAAGGTGAAAATCAGCCCCTAGAATTGCCTGAATCATGGGAACTCATTCTGAGCAGTCTTTAGAGATCGCCCTCTATTCCGACGATTCATCCGTACGCGAAACGGTAAAAAAAGCGCTGGGTTCTCGCATTGCTCCCGATTTACCGGCCCACACAATTTCTGAGTTTGCGACAGGTCCTGCTTTACGTGCTCGCGTGGATGGCGGTAAGAACTTCGATCTATATATCTTGGACGGGGAGTCAGTTCCTGAAGGCGGATTGGGGATTGCCAAGCAACTAAAGGATGAAGTTTTCAATTGCGGAACTGTCATTGTTCTGGTTGGTCGAGCATCCGATGCCTGGCTAGCTGGTTGGTCACGCGCTGAAGGCGTTATCAGTCACCCAATCGATCCCTTCACAATTGCTACAACAGTGGCGGATATTTTCCGCAAATCTCGCGTCACGGCATAAATTATGAATTCCTCTTCTCCTACGTGGGAGGACGTTTTTGCCACCCTTGCTACAAAATCTGAGTTAAGTGCTCTCCAGATCGAATGGGCGATGAATGAGATTCTTGAAGGGGCGAGCTCCGCTGAGAACATAAAAATGTTTCTCCTCGCTCTTAAAGAAAAAGGCGAGACAGCAGATGAAGTTAATTCTCTTGTCGATTCCATGTATCGCAAAGCATCTCTCATTGATATCCCAGATCGCGCCGTCGATATTGTCGGAACCGGTGGAGATGGCGCAAACACAATCAACATTTCAACGACGGCGGCCATCATTACTACGGCTGCCGGCGCGCGCACCATCAAACACGGAAACCGCGCTGCAACATCAAGAAGTGGCGCAGCAGATCTTCTCGAATCTCTTGGTATCAACATCACGCTAGGAGCCAAAGGCGTTGCAGAGTGCGTACGGAAGATTGGAATAGGTTTTGCGTTTGCCCCAACATTTCATCCGGCCATGAAGCATGCCGCACAGGCTCGTAAAGAGCTTCGAGTACCGACAATATTTAACATCTTGGGCCCTCTTGCTAATCCAGCCAAGCCACAGTGCGTAGCTATTGGCGTTGCCAGAGCAGAGTTACTGGAGACGGTCGCCGAAGTTCTAGCTAAACGAGGCTGCGAAGGTTTTGTTTTTCGGGGAGATGATGGACTTGATGAAGTTTCGCTCAGCACAACCACAACCGTCTTGATCATCAAAGATGGCGTCCTTCGCCGTGAAATTTTTGATCCGAGCGAAATTGGATTAGAGAAGTTCCCATTGAGCGCTCTCAAAGGCGGAACTCCAGATGAAAACGCCCAGATTACTCGTGGGATTTTTGCCGGAGAATTAGGGGCATATCGGGAATCTGTGCTGATTAATGCAGCTGCTGCGATTGCTGCCTTCAAAGGTGA
Source organism: Actinomycetota bacterium (assembly GCA_029978425.1). Next base: position 1,147 of record JAPOJL010000055.1, on the reverse strand, counting down.
TTTTCATCTCGGTATAGAGCAACAATTTGCCAACGGATATGTTCTTGCTAAACAAGCGGTGGATAGTGGAGCTGCACTTCACCTCGTGGAGCGTTGGGCAGATCTTTCAAACGAGTTAGCAAAGTCCTCTTTATAGCGGAGGGAATCTGAAACTTCCCTAACTCGTTCCAAATTCTCTCGCGCTGCACCTGAGCCGAAAGTGGGCATGCACCATTCACCTTGAATATCGACAAGTCTGATTCCATCATGTGATAGGTAGCGAAGAAGTACCTCTACCTCTTCATGATGAGATGCGGGAAGGATCTCGCCATTATCGACGACCACATCTGCTGTCAGAGTGAGACTTTCAATGACATCGCGATAATTGGAAGAATTACCGTGGGCACTTCCGGCTAGCCGACCATAACGAATAACAACAAACTCCCATTGTTGTGGCGAAATTGGAAGGGCTGCGATCAAGTGAGGAACTCGAGTGAGAGATCTAATGCGCTGTCCGCGCGCGGTACCGCGAATAAATGAGCTAAGTCGGTTACGTAATTCAGCGGCCTCTTCAAAGCGTTCTTGATGAGCCAGTTCCTTCATTCTTTGATTGATGGAGTTAAGAATTGAGGTGGCATCGTGATGCAACGAGATCCGTGTGGTTAAGACATGTGAAGAATAAGAGTCAACTGATTCCTTACCCACGCACGGAGCGCCGCACTTATTCATATCAAAGAGGGCGCAGGGGCTTGCACTTTTCATGGAATTTAGCGTGATGCGAGGGGAGCATTGGCGAATTTGAGTAACTTCATAGATTGCTTCAATCGCGCGAGCTGCTTCATCACGGCCATTGAAGGGACCGCACCATCCGAGATCATCGGAG
>JAPOJL010000055.1:0-276 GCA_029978425.1 Actinomycetota bacterium | reverse complement strand
AACCGCGGAAAATTCTCTTCTGTAATTTTGACCCATACCGCTTTTTCTTGGAATTTCGAGCGGCGATTGAAGCGCGGTTGCTTTTCTGCAATAAGACGCAGCTCGCGGACCTCTGCTTCAATAATGGTTGGAGTCTCGATGTAATCGAGATAGTGGGCCAGAGTGATCATGTCATGTATGCGTTTACGCGTTTCTGCGGCTGTGAAGTAGGAACGGACGCGATTTTTAAGGTTGCGAGTAGTGCCGATATAAAGCGGCTCTCGTTGTTCATCTCTA
>JAPOJL010000054.1 GCA_029978425.1 Actinomycetota bacterium | reverse complement strand
GTGCCGAAGTATTCATGTGAAGGCCACGAAACGAAGCCACCAGCTCGCTACACCGAACCCACATTGGTAAAGAAGCTTGAAGAGCTTGGCATTGGCCGGCCTTCTACATTCGCTTCAATCATTCAAACGATTCAAGATCGCGGTTATGTTGTAAAGCGTGGCCGAGCTCTCGTCCCTACCTTCCTCGCCTTTTCAGTCACGGGCCTTCTTGAACAGCACTTTTCCAAGCTCGTTGACTACGAATTCACCGCTTCAATGGAAGAGGATTTAGACAAAATCGCAAATGGTGAAGAAGATCGACTTAATTGGCTAACCAAGTTCTTCTACGGTCACGATGACCAACCAGGATTACAAGATTTAGCGGCAGATCTCGGTGCAATTGATGCACAACAAATCAACACCATGAAGATGGGTGAGGATATCGAGATTCGAGTTGGACGTTATGGCGCGTATCTCCAACAAGGCCAAGGAGACAATCGCAAATTCGCAAATATTCCTGAGGGATTAGCTCCAGATGAATTGACTTTGCAAAAAGCCATTGAACTACTCGCAGCACCTTCCGGAGAGCGTGAACTTGGCGTAGATCCCAAGACTGGATTGCAAGTCATTGCAAAGTCAGGTCGCTTCGGACCCTACATCACAGAAGTTTTCCCAGAAGTTGTTACTGAAGACGGCAAAAAGCCACGTAAAAAGAAAGATGCGCCGACTCCAAAAACTGCATCACTTCTTTCAACGATGACCCTAGACACGATCACAATTGATGATGCTTTGAAACTTTTATCTTTACCAAGAGTTCTTGGAACTGATAGCGAAACAGGCGAAGAGATTACTGTTCAAAACGGTCGTTATGGACCTTACTTAAAACGCGGAACCGATTCGCGCACACTCACATCAGAAGATCAACTTTTCTCGATTGATCTCAATGAAGCTGTAGAGATTTATAAGCAACCAAAAGTGCGACGTCGTGGTGTTGCAAAACCACCACTGAAAGAACTAGGCATGGATCCTGAGACTAAGCGTCCAATCATCATCAAAGATGGCCGATTCGGCATGTATGTCACCGATGGCGAGACAAATGCGACTTTGCGTCGAGGCGATACCGTGGAGGCGATGACTATTGAGCGCGCGCAGGAATTGTTGGCAGGGCGTAGAGCATGGGAGCTTGAGAATGGCGGAGCGCCAAAGAAAAAGACTTCGCGCAGTAAAAAGTCTGCTCCCACGTTGACCGAAAAGACCATTAAAGACGCGGGTTCTAAGCGTAAAGCAAAGAAATCAGCGAGCGGTAAGTCAAAAAAAGCTAAGTAATAGGCTTTAACCATGGCTAACGCAATTCCTAATCCCCGAACCCCTTCTGCAGGTGTTCGAGAGAGCGTTATGTCGATTCCCGCCTTTAGAAAACTTTGGAATGCGATGGCATTCTCATCTTTTGGAGATTGGCTTGGACTACTTGCCACAACTGCACTGGCGCAACAGCTTGCGGGTGGTGACTACGCAACCGCAAACTTTGCTATCGCAGGAGTCTTTATTGCTCGCTTGCTGCCATCGGTAATTCTCGGACCACTTGCCGGCGTGATGGCAGATAAGTTTGATCGCAAGAAAGTAATGGTTATCGGAGACATTCTTCGTGCACTTCTCTTCATTTCGATTCCAATAGTTGGAAACTATTTTTGGCTTTATATGGCGACAATCTTGATTGAATGTGTAACGCTGTTCTGGAGTCCTGCGAAAGAAGCGACTGTTCCCAATCTTGTCCCAAAGAATCGACTTGAGAACGCTAATCAAGTTAGCCTCTTCGCAGCTTACGGAACCGCACCATTAGCAGCAGCTCTCTTCTCTGTACTCTCAATATTCATTACTTGTATTAGCGCTGCACTAAATTTGGGTGAAAATTCTGCAGTTGATTTGGCACTTTATATAAATGCACTCTCTTTCTTGTTCAGCGCATTCACTATTTATAATCTCGAGATTCCTAAAGAACACCTAAAGAAATCGGATGTCTCAACTTCCATAGTCAGATCTCTGCTTGATGGCGGAAAATTTGTATCCTCATCAAAAATCGTTCGTGGATTGATTGTTGGACTCCTTGGCGCATTTGTTGCTGCAGGAGCTGTGATTGGTTTAGCTCGAACTTTCGTGGGAGATCTAGCCGGTGGTGATGCTGCATACGGCGTTCTTTTTGGCTCTGTTTTTGCTGGTTTAGCCACAGGAATTGCTCTAGGGCCAAAGATTTTTTCTCAATTTTCTCGTCGCAGGTTATTCGGCGCTGCGCTCACCAGTGCAGGGTTTCTCCTTATTGTCTTATCGCTTCTTCAAAACCTCGTGCTCGCGATATTTGTGGTGGTGATTCTTGGAGCGTTTTCAGGAGTCTCATGGGTCACCGGATTCACCATGTTAGGTATGGAAGTTACTGATGAATTACGCGGTCGGGTGTTCGCCTTTATCCAATCCTTGGTTCGGATTTCACTAGTAGGTGTGCTCGCAGTAGCCCCACTTGCAGCCGCTGCAATCGGGGAGCACGACTTCAATTTTGGGCAAGTCCAGCTCACATATAACGGCGCTGCTTTTACGATGTTGGGTGGCGGAATCATCGCCATGTTTGTTGGGATTCTTTCTTATCACCAGATGAAGGATCGTCCGGGTGTTTCATTCTGGAGCGACATCATCAATGCATTTAAAGGTGAACTTGGTTCTATTACCGTACCGAAAACAGAAGGACTATTTATCTCCTTCGAAGGTGGCGAAGGTTCTGGCAAGTCAACTCAATCTAAGTTGTTGAAAGAATGGTTTGAGAATGAAGGAAAGTCTGTTGTCCTAAGCCGCGAACCGGGTGGCACGCAGCTAGGAAAGAACTTAAGAAAGATTCTTCTTGACAACGATACGGGTGATATTTCACCACGTTCTGAAGCGCTTCTCTATGCTGCCGATCGTGCCCACCATGTCTATTCGTTAATTCGTCCGGCGCTCGAACGTGGAGATGTTGTCATTACTGACCGTTACTTTGATTCCTCTATCGCCTATCAAGGAGCTGGTCGAATCTTGTCATCATCTGAAGTCGCTCGGATAAATCGTTGGGCTACTGAATCACTTTTCCCAACCCTCACCATCATCTTGGATCAACCAGCTGAAATTGGTCTCTCCAGAATCAAAAACGCAGATCGACTAGAGAGTGAATCGATCGAATTCCACAATCGAGTCCGGCAGGAGTATCTCCAGCTAGCTGCAATGGATTCAGAGCGTTATTTAGTGATTGATGCCCAGAAACCCATCATCGAGATTCACCAGGAAATAACTTCCCGCATTACTGCTCTCACATCGAAGAAGTCATGAGCGTCTTTGATTCCTTAATTGGTCAGGATCACATTGTTGATCAACTCTCCAACGCAGTAAAGGTCGCGAAAGGCGGCGAAGACTCGCAAGCCATGACCCACTCGTGGCTCTTTGTTGGGCCACCTGGATCTGGTCGCTCGAACGCTGCTATTGCTTTCGCTGCAGCTCTCGTGTGTAAGGAAAGTGGTTGTGGGAAATGTATTGATTGCACCACAGTCTTGTCGTCAACCCATGTAGATGTAGAGCGCTTTAATCCAACAGGCTTATCAATCAAAGCTGAAGAAGTCCGTGAGTTGATATCACGTTCATCTTGGTCACCTTCAGTCGGTGGTTGGAGAATTGTGGTTATCGAAGATGCTGATCGACTTACCGAAACGGCCGCAAATGCGTTACTTAAAACAATCGAAGAGCCAGAATCACACACTGTCTGGTTATTGTGTGCCCCCACGCTTACGGATGTACCAGTCACAATTCGTTCACGCTGTCGCCATGTACAACTTCGAACACCATCTACAGCAAGTGTTGAAGAGTTTCTTTTGAATCAAACACAAGTAGATGAAAAAACTGCCCGATTTGCTTCTCGAGTTTCACAAGGCCATATTGGACGAGCTCGATTCATTGCGACAAACATCGAAGCTCAATCTCGTAGAAAAGAAATCTTTGCCCTCCCCCTCAGCCTGAGGGACATAGAGAGTTGTTTCAAAGCAGCCCAGAAACTCTTGGATTTGGCTGAAGACCAAGCGGAGAAGGAGAATTCTGATCGCGATGCTGCAGAGCTCAAACAATTACAGGATGCGTTCCAAGGTACAGGGCGCGGATTGATTTCAGGTGGTGCAAAGGCGATAAAGGATTTGGAGAAAGAACAGAAATCCAGCGCTACACGTTCAATTCGCGACAACATCGATGGTGCGCTTTTAGATCTATCAACTTTTTATCGCGATGTATTGGTTCTTCAGAGCAATGGAGCTGAGATTCTTAACATCGACCTCGAAGTGGAGATAGCGAACTACGCACGAACAACCCAGCCCAAGCGAACAATTGAACAGATTGATGCAATCCTCACGGCCCGCGCTAATCTCTCGCGTAACTCCGCTCCGCTAGCAACGCTCGAGGCTCTGTTTTGCGCTTTGAAGTAGCTTTCGGCATTATCCGCACATGCGCTTAGACCATATCTCTTATGCAGCAACACATGATCAACTTGTCGATGTTGTTCAAAGAATTGGATCTCGAATTGGGTCAGCCTTTACTGATGGTGGAATTCACCCACGATTTGGAACTCGCAACTTCACGC
>JAPOJL010000053.1 GCA_029978425.1 Actinomycetota bacterium | reverse complement strand
CCCGTGGCGAAAATACCGACCATGCCGCTGCTGGAATCGATTTAGGTCCGATTAAAGATGGCTGGAAGATCGATTAACTTTGATTCGCTCCTGGGCGATTGCAGCACCTAGCAAGACGATAAGTCCGCCGACAGGTTCATACCAAGTGACTTTTTCACCTAAGAAAATAATGCCCACAATGATTGCGACAACTGGCGTTAAGTAGGTAACGCTGCTTGCGATTGCGCTGCCGGCTAGCTCCATCACTTTAAAGTTCCAGAGATAGGCCAACCCGCTTCCAAAGACGCCGAGCGCCAACATCGCAAGAAGCGGACCTGGCATGTACTCATATCTTTCAACGCCGTTGAAGAGAAAGAATGGCAAGAGCGTTATAGCAGCCAACAACAGCTGCATCGAAACTATAGATTCTGATTTAAGCCCGTAAGGCATCACAAAGCGGCGTGTGTAAGGAAATGAGATTCCATAACAAGTAACAGCGCTCATCAGAACAACTATCGCCCATAAAGGATTATCTCCAAGGCCATTCCATGCACCTAGAACTGTGAGCACGCCCAGGAAACCAATAAAGAGGCCAATAATCTGAAATGCTTTTGGTTTTTCTTGGCGGTTAACGGCCATGATTGCAAGCAGTGTCATCAACGGCGTGACTGCATTGATGATTCCAGCAAGTACTGAGGTGACAACTGTTTCGGCCCAGGCATAGAAAATTCCAGGGATGACATTAAGTAGCACCGCAACAACCCATAGGTGAAAGCGCACCATAGGGTCCTTAGGAAGTGAATGTCCGCGCCACTTTGCGATGAGCAAAAGCGTGAGCGCTCCTAGCGCACAGCGCACAAAGGCAACGCCAAATGGGGTCAGGAATTCAAGGCCAAGTTTGATAAAGATAAATGAGCAACCCCAGACAAATCCGAGAATTAGGTAAGCAGGGAGCCAGCTGCTGCTTGAAGCCTTTGTTCTGGCGCCACTCATCGGGGAATCATACGCGAGGCAAGGTATATGCCATGTCGAATAAATATTGTAGGTTTGCGTAACAGCAAATCAGCATCCGAGAATGGAAAATCTATGTCACACGATCTGGCACAGCTAAGAACTATCTTCACATCCGCCTTAGCATCTGACTGTCTTGATGCCATGGGTTACGGAAAACAAGTTCTTGGTGAAGATATCCATATGCTCTCAGGCGAAGGCGTGATGCTCGGATACGCATTTCCAGTTCAAATCGAAGTCGTAGATTCATTTCCAGAAGTTCCCTACGTTGGTCTATTGAAAGCACTCGACGCAATTCAAAAAAATCAGGTCTATGTCACTCCTACTGCTCGCGCTGGAAAAGCTTCGCTTTGGGGAGAACTTCTATCAACAGCCTGCAACTTCAAAGGTGTTGCCGGTTCACTCGCCGATGGACCATCACGCGATCTAGCGCGCACCCGAGCTATGGGTTTTAAAATTTTTGGAACTGGTTCACTGCCTGTTGATATCAACGGACGTTATGAAGTAGTCGCTCACAACGTTCCTGGAGTAATTGATGGCGTATCCATCAATCCAGGAGATCTCATTGTCGGCGATGTGGATGGCGTAACCATTGTGCCCGTTGCAGCAATCGATGAAGTAGTGAATCGCGTCATTGAGAAAAATTCAGGTGAAACTAACTTTAGAAAGGCAGTCAAAGAAGGCATGGCGCCATCAGCTGCCTTTGCTAAATTTGGAGTTCTATAACTTTTTGAGTTCGTCGCGATCGAGTAAGTATTGGGGCTTGTAACCAAAACGCTTGATAAATTTCTCACTTGAATACGGGGCAGCATTTCCCGATAAATCACCCCGTATCTCGCTCTTAGGGTGAAACTTCTTCATCAGCTCAACAGTTGGCTCAACCGACATCGTGTCGGGTGCGGCAAAGTTAAAGGTATCTGAGCCTTTGAAATCGCTCATGACAACTGCTTCTAGCGCCGCTGCAGCATCGCGCAGATCGAGGTAGCACCAGAGAACCTTGGCCACAATCCCCTTTGGAAAACGTGGATCTGGGGGCAAGGTATCTTCATTTTTAGAACGAGCAGCTAGCTCATACGTTTTATCCGGCAGATTTGTCCAAGGAAAGCGCATGCCAACAAAACTGATTCCAGTACGCGAGAACCACATCTGGGCAGATAACTCATTGACCTCTTTTGAAAGCGCATAACTTTCTTCATACTCAAGTGGATGATCTTCATCTACCGGCACATACTTGGGTGAGGTCCAGCTTTCAGAATACGGAAAACCATAAGCAGAAAGACTTGAGGCATAAGCGACGATGCGGACTCCTGCATGCGCTGCAGCGCTAAAGACTGCAAAAGATGAGACAACATTATTTGAGAAAACTTCATGTTGACGCTTATCAGTTGGATTAGGAATTGCAGCGAGATGAATAACGGCTTCAGCGCCAACCATCACGCTGTCGCAAAATTCTAGGCTAGCTAAATCACCAACAATTACCTTGACGCCAGGTGCAACCTCACCATCTCTGCGATCTACCGGAACTACCTCATGGCCTTTAGCAATTAAGTGTTTAGCCGTGGCATTTCCAAGCAATCCTGTTGCACCAGTAACCACAATCTTCATGGCGTTATCGTAATCTCACATAGAGCGAATCAAAGTGCTCTGGCACTTCCGCCATAGCACCCGGATAAAAGTTGATCTTTGAGCTTTCAGAGACTTCCCATTTAAGACCTGATGCAAGGAGCGTCTCAATAAAGACTCTCGCCTCAATTTCTGAGACGTGATTGCCGATACAGGTATGAGGCCCAAATCCAAAACTTACATGCGGAATACGTTCACGGCGAATATCTAACTTGTAAGGATTTTCAAAGACTGTCTCATCAAAGTTACCCGAGATAAAACTGATTTGAACATAACGATCCTCAGGCAGAGTTTCTGCTGTGGACTCAGGCACTGTACTTCGCACCATTGCAGCATTAGGAGTTAGAAACCTCAATAACTCTTGAATTGCAGCATCAATTCGATCTGGATTCTGGCGCAGGTACTCAAAATCTTCAGGAGCTCGTCCAAAATGCCAAACAATTCCAGTAATCAACTTAACTACCGTGTCGCGCCCGCCAGCGAGCATAACGCTAGAGATTCCAATGAACTCCTCTTTTGAAATAACTTTTCCATCAATCTCAAGGCGTGCAACCTCCGCCCAAAAATCCTGCTTGGGATTTGTAATGGCTTCTTCATAAATCTCATCTAGGTGGCGATGCAATACATCGCCATTGCGCCCTTCTCCTGCGGCGGTCCACACGCTCTCTCCCCATGAAATCCATTCGGCAACATCTTGAGGGCGGTTATAGATAACTCCTAGATTTTTCATTACGAGTGGAAGTGCAAGTGAGCGAGAGATTTCGGAGTCGGTACCAAATACTTTGCTGATCAGTTCAGCGGAGTTCTTCCTAAACTCGGGTGACTTCTTCTCAATGGTGGGTTTAACGAAGTAAGGAGTAAGCGCTGCGCGATAGAGATGATGTCGTGGTGGATCAACTTCAAGAGGTAGCTGTCGATAATCTCGCACATCTGCATCACCTTGTAAGTCCGATGAATACTTCTCTGTATTTCGAAGCGCTTCGCGAACAGATTTATGTCCAGTTATTTCATGTGCTGCTGGAACATTGACGGCATTAGTTATCCCTAAGAATGTGTCAGCCATGACGACACCATATGTAGATATTGCAGGTGAATCAAGGATATGAAAGTGGGCCCAGACAGGCTCGAACCGTCGACCCACGGATTAAAAGTCCGTTGCTCTACCGACTGAGCTAAAGGCCCCACGTTATGCGAGTGCTCATCTTACGCCATCGCTAGCGCGCTTCATCCCCAGATTTCGTTGATCTTCGCCTTGAGGAAGTTAGCACTCTCAATCATCTGGCCCATTCCGTCCACTCCATCTTCAATTGAGACCCACCCAGTAAATCCAACACTTTTAAGTGTTGTAAAGATGGCATCGTAATCATTGAGCCCTTTGCCAATGACGCCATGTTTAAAGAAGGAGACATAACCCGCAGATCCTCCTTCTTGTGCACGTAAATCAGCAATTGTTCCATTAGCCAAATAACGATCAGATGCTCCCACTGAAATCACGCGATGTTTAATCTTTTCAAGTAGTTCTAGTGGTTCTTCACCTGCGGCAATTGCATTTGATGGATCAAATTGCACGCCAAAGATTGGTGAGTCGATACGGCTTACAAGGTCTACAAAGACATCCATCATCTGGGCGAACTCAGGTTCAGTCCAAAAATCATCTTTGTAGTGGTTTTCGATAACGAGGGTAACTCCTACTTTTTCGGCTTCCACTAAACACTTTTCAATGGAGTCAACGACATAACCCATTCCCTCTTCGCGAGTGATGTCTTTGCGGCGCTGGCCTGATAGAACGCGGCAGAGCTTTGCTCCGAGTTCAGCAGACATACGAATGGAGTGAATCTCGTGATCAACCTGTTGCTTTCGTAGTTCAAGGTCTGGAATGGTGAAGTCGGGTGAGCAACACATCATTGGGATTGTCATGCCGGCTGCTTCAACATACTTGCGGATCTTTGGCCAGTTAGCCGGATCTTTGAAGTCGTGAAAGTTGTTGTACATCTCAAGACCAGGGATCTGCGGGTTATGT
>JAPOJL010000052.1 GCA_029978425.1 Actinomycetota bacterium | reverse complement strand
GTTCCTTCCTATTTTGCTATCGCCTGGGAAATTGCATCTTTTGTTGCCATCCACCCAAGTAGAGCGCATTTTACTCTGGCTGGGAATTTTGCAACGCCAGCGAAAGCTACGCCATCGCCGAGCACGCCTTCATCCCCTGAATCAGCGCCCTTGCTTTGAATCATGGATTGAAAGGCATCAATAATTGCCAAGGTTTCTGTGATGGATTTTCCACGTACCAAATCTGAGACGACAGAGGTGCTGGCTTGTGAGATTGAGCAACCAATTCCATCCCATGTAATTTCCTGTACGACTTTCCCATCGGTATGTAAATTAAGCGTGATCTCATCACCACATGAAGTATTGATGTGTTGAACTTGGATTGTTGGGTCTGCTTTGAGGGATTTGTGAAGTGGTCTTTTGTAGTGTTCCAGGATCACTTCTTGATAGAGCGAATCGAGTTCCATCAGCGCTCCGCAAAATACTTTCTAGCACGCTCGACGCCATCAACGAGGGCAGTAATGTCATCAAAGCCGTTGTAGAGATAAAACGAGGCTCGAGTGGTAGCAACAGTTTTGAAACGTCTCATGAGAGGCCACGCGCAATGATGACCAGTACGAACTGCAATGCCATATTGATCTAACGCTTGGCCAAGATCATGGGGGTGGATTCCTTCAACGGCAAAGGAGACAACTCCCCCGCGCATCTCCAAATCTTTTGGTCCGATCACACTTAACCCTTGGATTGTTTGTAAACCTTCAAGTGCTTTCTGAGTTAACGCGACTTCGTGGGCATGAATTGCATCAAGTCCCACTCTGTTCAAATAATCAACTGCTGCGCCAAGTCCCACGGCCTGAGCCATGTTCGGGACGCCCGCCTCAAATCTCTTTGGTGCATCAAGATACGTAGCTGACTCCATCGTGACAGTTTCAATCATTGATCCGCCCGTGAGAAATGGCGGCATCTCATCTAGAAGTTCTTTCTTTCCCCAAAGAATTCCCACGCCTGTGGGCCCAAGCATCTTATGTCCTGAGAAAGCGAGAAAATCAACGTTGAGCGTTTTTACATCGACTCTGTAGTGCGGAACAGATTGACAGGCATCGAGCACAAAGAGCGCTCCCACTTCATGGGCTTTCTTTGTAATTTCATCGAGAGGATTGATAGTTCCAAGTACATTGGATTGATGTGTCAGAGCAACAACTTTGGTACGAGAAGTAATTAACTCATCAATATTGGAGAGATCAAGGCGCCCTTCTTCCGTGACCTTGAACCAGACCAGCTCTGCACCAGTTCTCCGGGCAAGTTCCTGCCAAGGAATGAGATTGGCGTGATGTTCCATCTCTGAAACAACGATGCGATCGCCCGCCTTAATATGAAATTTCGATCCTGGGGTTGAGTTGCCGAGAGAATAAGCAATCGCATTAATGCTCTCTGTTGCTGATTTCGTGAAGATAACCTCATCGACTTGAGCACCGATAAATGTTGCGACTTTCTCTCGAGCACCTTCATAAAGTTCGGTGGCCTCTTCAGCCAGCTGGTGGGCTCCGCGATGGACCGCCGCATTATGGTTTACATAGAAATCACGTTCAGCATCAAGCACTGAGTTCGGCTTCTGAGAAGTCGCGCCACTATCAAGATAGATAAGACGATTATTGCCGCGAATCTGGCGCTTCAGTATCGGGAAGTCGGCCTTGATTGCGGCAATATCGAAAGAGCTCACGTAGTTAGGCAATTACGCTTTCACGTATTGCGCATAACCCTTCTCTTCTAGGCGATCTGCAAGTTCTGGGCCACCTTCTTCGACGATTTTTCCGCCCGCAAATACGTGAACGAAATCAGGTTTGATGTAGCGCAGAATTCGCGTGTAGTGAGTGATGAGCATGATGCCAAGATTCTGCTCCGCCTTGACGCGATTCACACCTTCAGAAACGATTCGTAGCGCATCAACATCAAGACCCGAATCTGTCTCATCGAGAATTGCAATCTTTGGCTTCAGAAGTTCCATCTGAAGAATTTCGTGGCGCTTCTTCTCACCGCCAGAGAAGCCTTCATTCACACTGCGCTCCGAGAATGCTGGATCCATTGCAAGCTTTGACATCGCTTCTTTAACTTCGCCCACCCAGGTGCGAACCTTTGGTGCTTCACCGCGCAAGGCAGTTGCAGCGGTACGAAGGAAGTTTGCGACAGATACGCCTGGAACTTCGACTGGATACTGCATCGCAAGGAAGAGTCCAGCTTTGGCGCGCTCGTCAACGCTCATCTCAAGAACATCTACGCCATCAAGAGTGACTGTCCCGCCAGTAATGGTGTACTTCGGATGACCAGCAATGGAGTACGCGAGCGTTGATTTACCGGACCCGTTAGGTCCCATGATCGCGTGAACTTCTCCAGAATTGATGGTGAGATCAACGCCGCGAAGAATTTCTGTCATGCCAGCTTCAGTTTCGACTCCTACCTGCAGGTCTTTAATGACAAGTTGTGACATTCTCTATTTCTCCTTGGCGTCTTATTTCTGGGAAATCGTGACGGTATCTCCATCACGACGTACTTCAAAAGTTTCGAGAGCCTCGACTGCCGGCGGAGTCAAAGCTTCTCCTGTTCGTAGATCAAATTCAGCGCCGTGTAACCAGCACTCAATCTTGTAATTGCTGATATCTCCTTCTGAGAGCGATGCTTCTGAGTGGGTGCAGATATCGGCGACAGCGAAGACTTCGTTACCAATTCTTGCGACGCAAACATCTTTGTCACCGAGCGAGATTTTCTGCGGCTTTCCTTCGGCAAGAGTGGAGAAATCAATCTGTGTGGAAGACATTTATGCACCAACCTTTGCAAGCTGGCCATCGATACGTGACATCAGACGTTCTTCAATGATCTCGTTACCAATCTTGTTGATGATTTCAGTGAAGAAACCGCGGATAACAAGGCGACGTGCATCTGCCATAGGAATACCGCGCGACATGAGATAGAAAAGTTGCTCATCATCAAAGCGACCGGTAGTGCTGGCATGTCCTGCGCCTACGATTTCTCCGGTCTCGATTTCGAGATTAGGGACAGAATCTGCGCGTGCGCCATCAGTGAGCAAGAGATTCTTATTGAGCTCGTAGGTATCAGTGCCTTCTGCATTCTTGCGGATAAAGACATCACCAATCCAAACGGTACGCGCTTGGTCGCCAGCTAGAACTCCCTTATATGTAACGCGAGACTTTGCATTTGGAATTCCGTGCTCGACGTGGACCCGATGCTCGAGATGTTGTCCATCTGTTGCAAAGTAGAGTCCCAGTAATTCAGCGCTTCCACCTTGATCCGAATACTCCACTGTCGGGAGTAGACGAACAAGTGAACCGCCAACTGTGACCGTTATCGAATTGAAAGTCGCATCTCGACCAACAATCGCATGATGACGACCCAAGTGAATAGTCGTATCGCTCCACTCTTGAAGGGATACAAATGTGAGATTGGAACCCGCTTCTAAACGAATTTCAATCTCTTCACCAAGGGTGGCATTACCAGAATTCTCGACAATGACAGTTGCCTTGGAATGTGCACCAGCAGTGATGACAGTTCGAGAGAATTCACTTGTGTTTCCTGGTGTGCGAGTGAGGATAATTGGTTCAGCAACAATCGCTTCTTTACCAATCTCAAGGTGGGTTACTTCAGCAACTCCGGAGCGAACCCGCTGAATGACTGCATCATCGGTTGCTGACTTTGCTGGAATATCGGCTGCCTTCACCTTATTAATGGTGAAACCTGGTCGAACCGCACCGCTGAGTGCAATTGAAATTCGATCCGCAACGCTCGTCGCTGGATCATGAAGTCCTGCGATGCGCTTGAGTGGCGTAAAGCGCCACGCCTCTTCGCGACCTGTGGGAGTTAAATAATTTGTAGGAAGCGCTGACATTAACCAACTGCTCCTTCCATTTGGAGCTCAATGAGTCGATTGAGTTCGAGCGCATATTCCATAGGTAATTCGCGAGCAATGGGCTCAATAAAGCCACGAACAATCATTGCCATTGCTTCATCTTCCGAAAGTCCACGAGACATGAGGTAGAAGAGTTGATCATCACTCACCTTCGACACGGTGGCTTCGTGCCCCATGGAGACATCATCTTCACGGACATCAACATAGGGATAGGTATCAGAGCGCGAGATGGTGTCGATCAAGAGCGCATCGCACTTGACTGTGCTCTTGGAGTGGTGGGCGCCTTCTTGTACTTGAACTAGACCACGATAAGAAGTGCGTCCTCCACCACGTGCTACAGACTTGGAGATGATTGTCGATGATGTGTAAGGCGCTGCATGAACCATCTTCGCGCCTGCATCCTGGTGTTGCCCCTCTCCGGCAAATGCGATGGAGAGCGTTTCACCCTTGGAGTGAGGACCCATCATGAAAACGGCTGGATATTTCATCGTCACCTTAGATCCGATGTTGCCATCGATCCATTCCATGGTCGCACCTTCAGCACATGTTGCGCGCTTCGTGACTAAGTTATAAACGTTGTTGGACCAGTTCTGGATGGTGGTGTAACGAACGCGCGCATTCTTTCGAACGATGATCTCTACGACTGCAGAGTGAAGCGAGTCAGATGAATAGATCGGAGCGGTGCAGCCCTCTACATAGTGAACGTAGGAGCCTTCATCAGCGATAATGAGAGTTCTTTCAAATTGACCCATATTCTCAGTATTGATTCGGAAATATGCTTGAAGTGGAATCTCTACATGGACGCCCTTTGGAACATAAACAAAGGAACCACCAGACCAGACCGCAGTATTGAGCGCTGCAAACTTGTTAACCCCGACTGATTTTGACTACCTACTATCCCCTGACGATCTGCAAATTCTTAATGACGGAGG
>JAPOJL010000051.1 GCA_029978425.1 Actinomycetota bacterium | reverse complement strand
TGCTGAGTGGGCTTCTTACTTAGCACTATCTGAGTCAACACGCTTTAAAGGAGCTTGGACTGAGTTCAATAGCGCACGAAAGAACTGGGCATATCGCCAAGATCAACTCAGCTCTACCCATCCGATTGCATCAGATATGGTCGATATCGATACCGTCAAAGCTAACTTTGATGGAATTACCTATGCAAAAGGCGCATCAGTTCTACACCAGCTTGTAGCCCACGTTGGCCGAGATAATTTCATTAAGGGACTCCAGAAATACTTTGCTAAGCACGCATTTAAGAACACCACACTTCAAGATTTGCTCTCCGAATTGGAAGCTACGAGTGGTCGCGATCTCACGCCATGGGTTTCTACTTGGCTTCAAACTGCGGGAGTAAACACGCTTCGTCCTGTCATTGAAGTTAGTGGAGATACATACTCTTCTGTTGCAGTGCTCCAAGAGCCACCTCTTGTTCCAACAGGTTCATCCGAGCTTCGTCCGCATCGCATGGCTGTAGGACTCTATGATCTAAAAGATGGCGTGCTTGCTCGTCGCAAATCTGTAGAACTTGATGTTGTCGGAAAACTTACGAAGGTAGATGGACTAGCTGGCGAAAAGGTAGCTGATCTCCTTCTCATTAATGACCATGATCTCTCTTACGGAAAGATCCGTTTTGATGAACGCTCAATCGCAACGCTGAAAGCTCATCTCGGCAAAGTGAATGACGGTTTGTCGCGCGCTCTGTGTTGGGGCGCAGCATGGGACATGCTCCGTGATGCTGAGCTATCCGCAAGTGATTTCATCGATATTGCAATCGCTGGTCTACCGGGCGAGGATGACATCACCACTGTAACTGCCTTAGGAAACCAACTCATTTCTGCAGTTGAGATCTATTCTGCTGATAAGAATCGAGATGCTAATCGCGAGAAGATTGCTGGAGTGCTCTCAGATTTGCTCGATAAAGCTCCCGCGGGAAGTGGACACCAACTTCAGTTTGCTCGCACCTTTGCATCGCTGGCACATACACCCGCCCAAACTGCGCGCATTCGAGAACTTCTGGATGGAAAACTTTCCGGTTTAGTTATTGATGCTGATCTGCGTTGGCACTTTGTGCTCTGCTTGGTCGAGCGCGGCGCTTCTAATCAAGAAGAGATTGATGCCGAACTTAAGCGCGATAACACCTTGACCGGCCAACTCGCACATGAGCGATGCGTTGCAGCATTCCCTACGAAAGAGGCTAAGGAAGCTGCATTTAAGCGCGCTACTGAAGATGAGAGCATCTCAAATTGGTCTCGTCTCTCGGCGATTCAAGGTTTTGGACGTCCATTACATCGCGAACTCCATGAAGCTTTTATCGACCGATATTTCGGATTAATCCTTGATACCTACAACACCAAGTCCTACGAGGTTTCAACCAGCATTATCGATCTGTTGTATCCGGTTTATGTGATCTCCCCGAGCACTCTAGATAAGACAATCGCCTGGCTTAACGGCGCCGGCAAAGATGGGCACCCGACGCTACGACGTCACGTCTTGGAAGCAAAAGATTCGTTGGAGAGAGCTTTAAGGGTTCGCGCGCAAGATAAGTGATTACTCGTTAATTCGAGTAATGAGGTCTTGCTTCACGCGGTTCTTCTTTGCTTTTTTCACATTCTCAAGTGCAACCACAGCTACCCAGATAAATAAAACTATCGAGACTGGCGTAACAAAGAACCAGATAAATCCTTCGAGGAAACCAAGTGGTTCTCCTGGCATTGAGCCATCTTCATTGAGTGCAAGTTTGATTGCGTTGTTTACCAGCATGCGCGCAGTTTAGGCAGATGCGCCTACAACTCCAAATGGAGCGAGGTAAGGAACCCACCGTTCTTCAGCTCTTCCAGTTCCGAGAATTCGCCATGCTGCTCCGACTGGTTCACGTGGAAGTGAGCGAAGTCTCCAACCTAATTCCTTCAGAGTTTTATCTGCTTTTACATGGTTGCAACGATGGCATGCGCTCACAACGTTATCCCATGTGTGATCGCCGCCTCGACTACGAGGCACGACGTGATCAATTGAGGTAGCTGTTGCTGAGCAATACACACAACGTCCACCATCGCGAGCAAAAATTGCGCGGCGTGAAAGTGGAACAGTGTGGCGATAAGGGATTCTCACAAATTTATGGAGGCGAATAACCGCTGGAAGTTCAAGTGAACCCGAGGTGTAATGGAGTGTGATGCCAGATTCTTCAACCATTGTTGCGCGATTATTCAAAACTAAAATGAGCGCGCGTCTATCAGAAACGACACCTAGTGGCTCATAGGTGGCGTTTAAAACTAGTGTCCTTCTCGATGAGGTAGTCACCGTCTTAAATCCCCTTTGGTCCGACGCGTGGCTCGCGTCGTGGGGGAAATCCTGCCCGAATTAGCCCGAAATTGTGCGGATATTTGATTAAGTTCTTATAAAGTCTTGCTCAAATGGAGCTGAATGTGAGCCTCAATGAGGCCTTGGACTGGTTTCTTGGCTCTCCCATCCGCATCTTGATCATTCTGGTGCTTGCGGTCATTCTCCAGAAAATCGCTTCCCGAGCAATTACCAAAGTTTTAAGCAGGGTCGCCGAAGCTGATTTCATTCCGGGAGAGAAAACTTCTGTAACGCGTCAGCGTGAACGTGCACGTACTGCATCTTCTGTTTTAAACAGCAGTTCAAAGGCGCTGATTGGACTCATCGCTGGCGCCATGATTCTTGGTGAGCTCGGAGTAGATCTCGGACCTCTGGTCGCTTCTGCCGGTGTTGTGGGATTTGCCGTCGGTCTTGGCGCGCAAACAATTGTGCGCGACGTCTTCTCTGGGATCATCATGCTTCTCGAAGATCAATATGGCGTTGGCGATAACGTTGATGTTCTTGATGTCAAAGGAAAAGTCGAAACTGTCGGTTTGCGCATCACAACAATTCGCGACCGTCAAGGCACGTTATGGTATTTGCGCAATGGCGAAATTCTTAAAGTTGGTAATAAATCTCAGAAACCGCGGGGCTGATTCACCATCGAATGAGCTGCCATCTCTAGGTAGTTCCATAGCTCTGATCTCAGTTCATCCTTCATCTCAAGTTGATCAACTGCTGACTTCATGTGTTGTAACCAGACATCTCGTTCAACTTCACTAATGTGAAATGCGGAGTGACGCATTCTGAGTCTTGGGTGACCTCTTTGCTCGCTATAAGTCTTTGGGCCGCCCCAATACTGCTCGAGAAACATAAGTAAACGTTCTGCAGCTCCCTTGAAATCTTCATCGGGATACATCGGGCGTAATACTGGATCTACAGCTACGAGCGCATAAAAGTGTGACACCAGTTGTTCGAATGTAGCTCTGCCGCCCATCGCTTCATAAAGATTGGTTTCGTCGCTCATAACGATTTATCCACGGCTTATTTTGAGCGACCACAGACCCAGCAAACCAACCGGAATTGCAGCAAACGCACAGAGCCAGCCATAAGAAAGAGTTCCAATAATCACTCCAGCCAAAGCTCCCCCGCCTGCACCAGAAAGATTCATCACAAGATCACTTGCTCCTTGTGACGATGTTTTCATCTCGGGCACCACAGACTCTGTTAATAAAGCGGAACCAGCAATGAGAGTGCATGACCAGCCCAGGCCAAGTAGAAATAATCCAATTCCAAGAGTTATCGCATCATCTGCTTGAGCAAAACCGGAGACTATTGATGAAAGCAAAAGTGTGCCGACGCCAATTTGAATTACTCGAATTCTTCCTAACCGATCACTCAAAGCGCCAACAACTGGAGAGAATGCATACATTCCTAATACGTGAACGCTGATAACGAGTCCGATAATCGTGAGTGTGACATCGACATGAGCCATATGAACTGGCGTCATCACCATAATCGAAACCATGGCGACGTGACCTATAGCGATTGAAAGAATTGAAAAAAGTGCTTTGGGATTAGAACGAATGTGTTTAAGAGCAGCTTTGGTTGCACCTTTTGGTTTAGCCAAAGCACCCGATTGTTGTGCAGCGGTAAGAAATGGATCAGGGCGTAGAAATAGTTGAATCACAACGATTGCTAGCGTAAGAGTGACCGCTGAAACTACATAGGGGCCAACAAGTCTTGGCAAACCAAGTTGTTCTGCAACATTTCCCGCCGGCTCCATCAAGTTTGGCCCTGCCACTGCACCTACTGTTGAACCCCACACCACAAAGGAAAGTTGTTTAGCTCGAGTTTCATTTGTGGCAAGGTCGACCGCAGCAAAGCGCGCTTGGTATCCCGCTGCAGATGCCGCACCGACTAGGAATGTTCCTGCAAGCATCAAGTAGATGTTCTTCTGGGAACCACCAAGAATTGCGAAAAGTGAGCCAATAACACCGGCTATGAAGCCAGCTGAAAGAGCGAGCCTGCGTCCACCACGTGCGGTTAATCGCGCCAGTGGAAGAGCTAGTGCAGCCGCACCTAAGACGGATGAAGTTTGAGCCAGACCGGCGAGAGTTTCGGATTCAGTTATGGAAGCAACGAGCAACGAGCCAGCCGCAACCGTGCCGGCAACGCCAACGCCATTGAGTACTTGCGCAGTTGCAAGCACCTTAACGGTCTTTTCTTGCAACGCAGTATTTGGCATTACTTAACTCTGATCCAGACCGCAGTATCTGTGGGAAGGAGATTTCCCTTGAGTGGACCGCTCGCGACAAGAATTTCGGAGTTAGCAGGTAATGCAAAATCGGGACCGAAATTTATGTAGCAGGCAAAATTTCCGGGACGAGAAAAAGCGACAACATCTTTGCCGGCTTCGATCCACTCCATAGGACCATCGCCAAGGCCTGGTTCAAGTTTTCGTGCCGCCAAAGCTTTGCGATAAATATTCAGAGTTGAATTGGGATCGCTCTCTTGTGATTCTGCTG
>JAPOJL010000050.1 GCA_029978425.1 Actinomycetota bacterium | reverse complement strand
ACTTTCTGCCGAGACCACAACAAGAACCCCGAGAACGATGATTAATCCTCCAAGGGCATAGCTTGCGGTGATGACTTCATCTAGGAATATGGCTCCCAGAGCAACCGCGATGACCGGGTTTACATATGCATAGGTGGCGGTAAGAGAAACTGGAGCATTCTGTACTAACCAGAGATAAGCGCTGTAAGCGATGATTGAGCCGAAAATAACAAGATAGACAAACCAGAGCCAGGACCACGATGATCCATCCATGAAATCTGATATTTCTTCACCTTTGATGAAACCTGCCAACGTCAGCGAGACGCCTCCAGCCATCAACTCATATGCGGTAAAAACCAGAGCATTTTTAGGTAATTGAAAACGCGGAGCGAGAAAAGTTCCTAACGCCCAACCGATATTGCCAATCAACACCATGAACATATAAAAGACAACAGTGGATGCGCCTTCGCCACTCACTGATTGCACACTTCCTGGCTTGAGCAAGAGAGCTACGCCAATAAATCCAATGGCCAAACCAGTCCAGCTACGTCTCGAAGGCCGCTCCCCAGAAATAAAGCGAAAGATGCCGATCCATAGTGGGAGCGCTGCGATGATGAGAGCAACGATTCCTGAGGGCACATGTTTCTCGGCAACTGCAACATTTCCTAAACCAAATCCCAGAAGTACAAATCCAAGAATCGATGATGTTGCAATTTCAACTCGTGGAACTTTCATCTCGTTAAATCCACGAGTGAGGCCAATGATCAGAGTGAGAAGGATTCCGGCAATAAGGAAGCGAATGCCCATACTAAGAAGTGGTGGCATCGTTTCTATGACGTATGCGATCGCAAAATAGGTGGAGCCCCAAATTACGTACACGGTCCACAGAGAAATCCACGTTAAGGCAGATTTGCTGATTACAGGCACTGAACCAATCTACTAGTAGGGTAAGCCGGTTATGTCTCGCACGCCCTTTGACCACGTTCCTGTTATAGATCCAGGTATTCCAAACCTTGCAAGCGTTCCTAGATTTCTACTGTGGGTTGGCCTAAAGCAACGTCGCATCATCGCAACGGGAGTTTTCTTTGGCGTTATCAACCTTCTCTGTGTTGCAATCATGCCCGGCGTTTTAGGACGAGGGATTCAAGCGATTGCAGATCAGAAAAATGAAGAATTACAACAATGGGTTTTAGTGGCGCTTCTGATTGGAACCATTCAAGCCGCGGCCGGAATCCTCCGTCATCGCCGCGCAGTCGGAAGTTGGATATCTGCTGCAACTCGGCTACAGCAATTGGTGGCCCGCAAAGCTGTCGACTTAGGCGCAGATCTACCTCGCCTCGTTTCAACAGGTGAAGTCTCGGCGATTAACTCAAACGATGTTGAGCGCGTGGCCCGTGTTTACGATCTTATTCCTCGTTTAACAGGGGCAATCGTCTCCTTTGTCTTCGTTTCAATTTTATTGATTACTTCCTCGCCAACTCTTGGACTCCTTGTTGTGATTGGCGTTCCACTCCTGGGCCTTGCAATTGGTCCCATTATTAAACCGCTACAGAATAGAGAGTCGGTGCAACGTGAAAAACTCTCAAAGTCTTCTGAACTAGCCGCAGATACCGTTGCAGGTTTACGAATTCTGCGCGGCATCGGCGGCGAAGAAACATTCCTCAAGAGGTTTAGTCGAGCATCTCAGGAAGTGCGCGCCGCTGCGGTCCGCACCGCGCGGATGCGAGCATTGCTTGATGGTTTACAAGTTATCTTGCCTGGAACTCTTGTGGTGGGAGTTATCTGGATAGGCGGAAACTTGGTAAGCCGTGGTGAATTGCGAGTCGGAGAACTCTTAGCGTTTTACGGCTATAGCGCCTTTCTGATGATTCCACTTCAGATTCTTACCGAGTCTGCACAGCGACTTACTTCTGGAACTGTTGCTGCGCGAAGAGTTATGAGATTACTCAGCGTCGAGAAGTTGCAGAAACTAGGCAGCGCTCAATTCCCTGATAACTTCAACGAGATTCACGACAATATTTCCGGACTCACCGTCCGAAATGAAAGCTTCCTCGGTGTGGTCTGCGATAACTCACTTGATGCTGATGTCATTGTTGATCGCCTCGGCGGTTATGTTGATGCGCCAGAAGTAGAAGTCGATGGCATCGCGCTCTCCACAATCGATCGGGAATCCCTTCGAGCCAATATCTATGCTCAAGAGAAAGAGCCTGCAATTCTCTCGGGCACGATCGAATCGTTATTCAAAGTTGATCATTCGGAGCGTCTAACAATCTCAGACGCGATTGAGGCGGCGTCAGCGAGCGACATCTTGGATTCTCTTGATGGAGATGGATATAGCGCCGAAGTCGTGGAGCGTGGACGAACTATCTCGGGAGGTCAGCGCCAACGACTCGCTCTTGCCCGCACGCTCTTTGTCGATGCACCTATCGCAATCTTCGATGATCCAACTAGTGCCGTTGACGCTCATACCGAAGCTCGTATCGCGCAACGACTGAAATCAATTCGTGGCGCGAAAACTACTGTTGTTGTGAGCAATAGCCCTCTTATTCTTGATCACACCAGTGAAGTTGCTCTCGTCATCTCTGGCAAAGTCGCAACGGTTGGAACGCACGCTGAATTACTTAAAACTAGCACTACTTATCGACAATTGGTGGTGCGTGGCGAATGAAGTTCTTCTTGCCGCTACGGCGCACCGACGAATCAGCACTTCCGAGCAATGCTTATCCAGCACCTCCGACCGATACCAATCGCCTCGATAAATCTTTTGGGTTAGGTAAATCTGCCAACCGCCTTCCCATCGCCAGCGAAGCTACGGTCAATAAAGAGATGTGGTCGTTGCTGTGGAGCCATAAACGAGGCTTTCTTCTTGTTGCGCTCTTTCAACTCTTCACTACAGCTGCTGCACTCATTCCACCGCGCGCTTTTGGAAATCTCCTCGATACCTTGAAGCGCAGCCCTGAATCAGTAGATGTCAATCGGACTGTCTATATTGTTATTGGCGCATTGATTCTGCAATCAATCTTTGTTTACTTCACCAAAGTACGCGCATCAATTCTCGGAGAGTTTGTGCTCTCTGCACTCCGTGAAAGATTTGTCACTCGCGTTGTCGAATTACCCCCAAATGTCGTGGAGCGCGCTGGTGCAGGAGAACTTCTCACTAGAACCACGACCGATATTGATCACATCACGTGGGCAGTCCGCGATGCCGTCCCCGTCATCACCATCTGCTTGGTCTCCATCTTTGGTATCTCCACAGCAATTGCTCTCACTGCTCCCCTCTTCCTCAGCGCTGTATTCATTGGAATTCCCTTAGTTTTCGCTGCCACACGTTGGTATTTGCGCCGCTCCCCCCAGGCTTATCGCGTTGAATCATCGTCCTACGCCATTGTTAATTCAGTTCTCGTGGAGAGCGCAGAATCAGGTCGCACTATTGATGCGCTCCGTCTTGGGGAACAACGCACCGCCCGCACCGATGCTGCAATTAGTCGATGGGTGGAATGGGAGCGCTACACGCTCAGACTTCGTACCCGATGGTTCCCCGTAGTTGAAATTAACTACATCTTGCCGGTTTCAGCTGCCTTATTAATGGGTGCATATTTCTACGACAGAGATTTAGCAACAATCGCCACTATTACCGCTGGAATTTTATATGCCCAAATGTTGGCAGGGCCTATTGAAGCGATGCTCTGGTGGATTGATGAATTGCAAACTGGAAAAGCCTCGCTTTCACGATTGCTGGGAATTCACGAAGTTGATGAACGCGAAATTCGTCATGCATCGCCCGAAGGTCGGAAAATATCAGGAGAGAAAGTTACCTATGGCTATCGCGAAGGAAGAGATGTACTGAAGGATTTAAATTTTATGGTAACTCCTGGAACAAAACTTGCGATCGTCGGTCCATCAGGCGCAGGTAAATCAACACTCGGACGCCTACTTGCTGGCGTTCAACCACCCAACCAGGGCCGAATAACCGTTGGTGGCGCCGAGATTGGATACCTTCCTGTTGAGCAAGCGCGACAGGAAGTTGCACTAGTGACTCAAGAACATCATGTTTTTGTGGGTACGTTGCGCGAGAACATCACTCTTGCAAAACCTGATGCAACTGATGAGGAAGTCTGGCGCGCCCTCAAAGCTGTTGATGCAGCACCATGGGCGGAGCAACTTGAGACTGGCCTTGATACCGTGGTTGGCAATGGTGGACATCGATTACTTCCAGCACAAGCACAACAACTCGCGCTCTCCCGATTAGTTCTGGCAGATCCACATACCTTGATTCTTGATGAAGCAACCTCGCTTCTCGATCAGCAAGCAGCGAAACATCTTGAAGCCTCGCTCGGTGCAGTTCTCGAAGGCCGCACGGTGATCGCAATCGCCCATCGATTACAGACCGCTCATGATGCTGATCTGATTGCTGTTATCGATGACGGTCGAATTACTGAGTGGGGTTCCCATGATGCGCTCATCGCGGCAAATGGCGCATATGCCCGTCTATGGAGATCCTGGCGCGACGAAAACTAGAGCTTTTTGCGAACTTTCTGCAGATGCGAACTATTTGCAATAGACTCTCCCCATGCATATTCCTGATGGATTTATTGATCTCCCGACTTCGGCCGTCGTTGGCCTGCTGGCTGTAGGTGGAACCGCTATCGCTTTGAAGAAGGCGAAGAACGAACTCGATGATCGAACTGCGCCCATGGCTGGGCTGACAGCAGTCTTTATCTTTGCGGTGCAGATGCTGAATTTTCCCGTTGCTGCAGGAACGAGTGGCCATCTTCTTGGTGGAGCGCTCGCGACGGTCCTTGTGGGGCCGTATGCCGCATCGCTTGCTCTCACGGTGGTTTTGGGAATGCATTGCATTGCATTGCATGGTCCTGTGCGTGAATGTACTGCATTGC
>JAPOJL010000004.1 GCA_029978425.1 Actinomycetota bacterium | reverse complement strand
GCGGAACGATTCTTGGTTCTTCACGCACCAACCCATTCAAGATTGAAAATGGCGTTGAGCGCATAAAAGAAAATCTTGCCAAGATGAATGTTGATGCACTCATTGCTATCGGTGGAGAAGACACTCTAGGAGTTGCCACAAAGCTTGATGCTCTGGGAGTAAAAGTTATCGGTGTTCCCAAGACGATTGATAATGATCTCAACAATACAGATTACACATTTGGTTTTGATACTTCAGTAAATATCGCTGTTGAAGCGATTGATCGCCTACACACCACAGCGGAATCACATCACCGTGCGCTAATTGTAGAAGTTATGGGACGTCATGCTGGTTGGATTGCTTTGCACTCCGGACTTGCGGGCGGAGCTTCATGCATCCTGATCCCAGAAGTTCCATTTGATATTGAAAAAGTCTGTAAGTACGTCGAATCACGTTTCGAACAGTCCTACGCTCCAATCATCGTTGTTGCTGAGGGCGCTCTTCCTAAGGATGGGGATCTCATTACCAAAGATTCGACTCTCGACGCTTTTGGCCATGTAAAGCTCTCTGGAATCGGTGAGTGGCTTGCTAAAGAGATTGAGAAGCGAACTGGAACTGAAGCTCGCACATCAATTCTTGGACATATCCAACGCGGCGGAACCCCAACCGCATTTGATCGCGTTCTTGCTACTCGATTCGGACTTCATGCTATTACCGCTGCTCACGAAGGTGATTGGGGCAAGATGGTTGCGCTCCACGGAACCAACATTGCTCGTGTGCCATTGGCATCAGCGACAGAGAAGCTCAAGACCGTAGATCCTGCGCTCTTAGCAGAAGCAGAAGTCTTCTTCGGCTAATTGGTCTGCGCCAATAGCTGACGTTTGCGTAGCCTCTGACCATGAATTCGCAGCCCTCAATCGACGCGCTCTTCAACAAATCGTTGATTGCTGCCCAACAACCTGCTTGGCCTGATTCCGCGGCGCTAGAAAAAGCTGTTGCCGAACTTAAATCGCTGCCGCCATTGGTCTTTGCTGGAGAGTGCGACAATTTAAAAGCGCGCATCGCCGAAGCAGCAGATGGCAAGGCCTTCTGGTTACAAGGCGGTGATTGCGCCGAGACATTTGCGGCAGCAACAGCGGATTCGATTCGCAATCGCATCAAGACCATTCTTCAAATGGCCGCAGTGCTCCAATACGGTGCGAGCCTTCCCGTTATCAAGGTCGGTCGCATGGCAGGGCAATTTGCAAAGCCGAGAAGTAATGATTTTGAAAAACGTGGCGATGTAACACTTCCCGCATATCGCGGCGATGCCGTTAATGATTTGGAATTCACTGAATCAGCGCGCACTCCAGATCCCGCACGCCTAGTCAAGGTTTATCACACTTCTTCTGCGACCCTGAATTTAGTACGTGCTTTTACCCAAGGTGGGTTTGCAGATCTTCGTCTTGTGCATGAATGGAATAAAGGTTTTGTCAAAGATTCTCGAATCGGTGCCCGCTATGAAGCGATGGCAAATGAGATTGGACGCGCTCTAGATTTCATGCGTTCTGCGGGAATCAATCCAGAGGAGTTTAAGACCGTCGATTTCTACTCAAGTCACGAAGCGCTAATTTTGGAATATGAAAAAGCTTTAACGCGTATTGATTCGCGAACTGGTCTGCCTTATGACGTATCTGCCCACTTTGTATGGATTGGTGAGCGGACACGACAGCTTGATGGTGCACATCTTGATTTTGCAAAGAAGATTAAGAACCCAATCGGTGTGAAACTTGGGCCAAAAACTACCTCCGAAGATGCGCTTACAATGATCAAAGAGCTCAATCCCGAGAATGAACCGGGTAGTTTGACCTTCATTACTCGTATGGGCGCCAGCAATGTCCGTACTGTGCTTCCTCCGCTTGTAGAAGCAGTAACAAAGTCAGGCTCGAAAGTCCTTTGGGTATGTGACCCTATGCATGGAAACACCTATGAAGCGCCGAGTGGATATAAGACTCGTAAATTTGATGATGTACTAGATGAAGTAAAAGGCTTCTTTGAAGTTCACCAGAAACTTGGAACTCATCCCGGCGGTATTCATATCGAACTCACTGGTGATGATGTGACCGAATGTGTTGGGGGAGGCGAGGAGATCTCGCACGAAGACTTAGCGACTCGTTATGAGACAGCATGCGACCCGCGCTTGAATCACACCCAATCTCTGGAGCTCGCTTTTCTCGTCGCTGAGATGCTCCGCGATCGCAAGTAATTTCTGTATTTCTGTATATCCAAAGCCGTAGTCCAGTAATACAGTGACGGGGTGTTGTTGCGCTCCACACTCAAAACGCCGATTGGTGCGCTCTCTCTTATTTCGCGGGAACACATTCTTTTGGCTGCCGGATTTACATCTCATGAGAAATTAGTTCTCGGGCTCTCGCGAGTAGATCAAGAGTCTGACTTTAAGAAGTCAAATGATTTACCAATCATTTCTGAGCTACTCAAGGATTACTTTGATGGCGATCTTCAGGCACTCGATGGAATTTCTGTTGATCAACCGGGAGAGAAATTTTCGCAGTTAGCGTGGAAAGGTATGCGCAAAGTTTCACCCGGTAAAACAATCTCGTATGCAGATCTTGCTAAGAAAGCTGGATCACCAGATGCAGTCCGCGCTGCTGGAAGCGCATGCGCCAGAAATTTGATCGCAGTTGTAGTTCCTTGCCACCGAATTGTTAAAACTGGCGGCGCGCTGGGCAACTATGCATATGGTTTGAAATATAAAGAGTGGTTACTAAGCCACGAAGGCGCGCTTTAACAGCTCTTGCAATATTTCAGCCCCACGTTGGGTCTGAGAATCATCGATATCACGATGGGTAACGAGACGGACAAAAGTCGGTCCGAGAGCACTTATCCATAAGCCTTTTTCACGTGCAGCGGCCGAAAATTCAGCAGCAGACTGGGATGCTCCACTTAAGTTAAGGCTGACGATATTTGTCTGCACCGTTTCTGGATTTATTACAGACTTTGCCGCCGCTGCGCAAGCATCGGCCAAGACTCTCGCCCGACGATGATCATCACGTAGAGCAGGAATATTGTTATCGAGTGCGAAATGTCCCGCCGCTGCAAGAATTCCGATTTGGCGCATGCCAGCTCCATAACGCTTACGCCAGACACGCGCTTTTGCTACCTGTTCTTTTGTAGAAATCATCAGAGATCCAACCGGTGCACCGAGACCTTTGGATAAGCAGACACTGATCGTGTCAAAGTGTTTGCCATATTCAGCGAATGAAGTGCCACTTGCAACATGTGCATTCCATATGCGTGCACCGTCGAGGTGCATATAAAGGCCAAGGGGCTGAGAAGCCTTACGAAGAGCAGCGATTTCCGAGATCGGCTGCACGGTTCCACCTCCAAAATTGTGGGTGTTCTCAACTGCAATGGCTGTGGTTGATACTAGGTAAGGTCCAGAATTTGGCTTTGCAAGATTCATCGCATCAGAAGCATTGAGAAGTCCGCGCTCAGCAAGCCAGGTGCGCGTGGTAATACCGCTAAAGACAGCAGCCGCACCTAGTTCCGCACGAGCGATATGTGAGTTGGTTTCGCAGATCAACTCTTCACCTGGAGATACCAGCATACGTATTGCAAGTTGATTTGCGAGAGAACCCGATGGAGTAAAGACCGCAGCTTCTTTGCCAAACATTTCTGCAACGCGTTCCTCAAGTGAATTTACCGTGGGATCATCGCTATAAACATCATCTCCAACTGGAGCGCTTCCAATTGCTGCGCGCATCTCAGCAGATGGTTTGGTTACTGTGTCAGAGCGTAGGTCGATGACAGAATCGTTGCTGGACATGGCCTAATACTCTCAGTTTGTACGTGGCGTGGAAACCCTCGGCTGCACAATGGCAAGCATGGCAATCAAAACACATGTTCCACCCAGTGCGAGTCGCAAAGTAAAGGGCTCCATGCCGTACATAAATGAGAAGAGAGCTGCAAAGACTACTTCCATCGTCAAAATCACTGCCACCTTGGTGGTGGAAATTCGCGCTTGCGACCATGTTTGAATGACGAAAGCAATTGCAGTTGCAAAGATCGCGGTGAAAATAATGACGCCCCACACTTGCATATCAGGCGGTGCAACATAGCCATTGATGGATGCAGGAATTGCAGAAAGAAGAGCGCAACCAATGAGCTGAATGACGGTGAGTGCGTAAGCATCGAAGTTCTTACTCCATGAACCCAACAAGATAATGTGAATTGCAAAGAGAACTGCCGAGATTAAGACAAATATTTCACCGAGGCCAACGCTCCAGCCCTTCACGGAGAGAATGCCGAGTCCAACAACAGCAAGGAATACATAACCCCACATTGCCAGCGTTAAACGCTCCTTTAAGAAGATTGATGCGAGCAGGGGAGTGAAGACGACATATAAACCTGTGATGAATCCAGTAATTGCAGGAGTCGTTCTCTCAAGCCCAAGAGTTTGAAAGATATAGCCTGAGCCGAGCGCCATTCCAACGATCAAACCCTTGAACACTAAATCCTTATTGAATGCTTTGAGAACTTTTGGCTTCAAGATAATCATGGCGGCTGCAGCCACAAGAAAACGAGACGTTAAGAAGCTATACACATCCTGTTGGTCGAGAATATCTTTCATCCAAACAAAGGAGATTCCCCACATAGCGGCAACTGCAAGAAGCGCCCACGGCGCTAATTTCATCTGCATTATTTATCTCTCATCTTTCGTAGCACAGCAACCTCTTTGCCATGTTCTGGTTCTTCTCCAGGAGTTTCCAGAATTAATGGCGCATTGACAACAGCAGGATGTGCCAACAATTCAGCAAAAGGCTTTACGCCAATCTCGCCTTCACCCAGATTCTGATGACGATCCTTAAGTGATCCCAGTACATCCATTGAGTCATTGGCATGGATAAGTTGAATGCGCTCAGCACCTGCGACCTCAACAAGTAGATCAATAGTTTTTGTCATGCCGCCCTTGCTCTTAATGTCATGTCCAGCAGCAAAGACGTGGCAAGTATCAAGGCAGACGCCAACTTTGGGGTGCCACTCCAAAGCATCAAAGTAATTTGTAAGGTCATCCAATTTTTTCACCAATGATTGACCTTGACCTGCTGTTGGTTCGAGAAGTAACCACGGATCCTCATCAGTCAACTTCTCCAAAATTGGCATCATGCCATCATGAATTTGTTTCCACGCTTTCTTCACATGTCCTTCATCAACAGCCGAACCGGTGTGAATCACAACTCCGAGCGCACCAATTTCGCGACCACGTTTAAGGGAGTATTGCGTCGATGCGAGTGAATTCTTATATGTACCTTCGGTTGGTGAACCTAAATTGATAAGAAATGGAGCGTGAACATATGTCTCGATATCTAGCGCTTTGCTCTTTTCAAGAAATGCTTGATCAGCATCGCGATTAGCTTCTGGCATCGCCCATCCGCGTGGGTTCGATGCAAAGACTTGTATTGCCTCTGCCTTAATGGTTTGTGCGTACTCGATGGAGCGTTTAGCCATGCCACCTGAGGTGGGAACGTGCGCTCCTAAGCGAGGTTTGTTCTGCTTTGGCACTCAATCACCCTACAGTGATTGTTACCGTAGAGCCACGCTTAACCTTCGTGCCGACCTTAGGTGAGACATTAGTAACGACTTTATTCTTCTTATTTCCAACTTTCTTAACAACAACTTTGAGTTCCTGATCCTTCAAAGCTGCAATCGCCTTCGTCTCACTTACCGAGAAAATATTCGGAATAAAGACAAACTCTGAACCCTTAGAAACGAGCAAGGTGATTGCACTTCCTTTATCAGCTTCGCCTGCACCTGGGGTTTGGCTGATGACAGCGCCGACTGGAAGGTCTTCGCTAAATACATACTTCGTCTTGACGTCGAATCCAGCTTCAGTAAGCTCATTGAGCGCCTGTTCTCCGCTCTTACCTTTATAGTCTGAGAGAGCAATCTGCTCGATTCCCTTTGATACAAAGAGAGTGACCTGACTGTTGCGCTTAATTCTTTCTCCAGCAGCGGGAGTAGATCGCATGATGAAACCTTGTGGGAATTCATTGGAAAATTCTTCTTTGACTTCTCCCAAGACTAACTTGCTCTCTTTCAATAACTGCTCTGCTACTTCTAACTTAAGTCCTTGAACAGTAGGAACGGAATATCTCTCCTGGCCTTTAGAAATAATGACGCCGACTGTGCCGTTAGGGGAAACGCGACCTCCGCCAGCCGGATCAGAAGTAATGATCTTTCCATCGGGAATGTCTTCACTGAACTCTTCTTGTGCGATATCTAGATTGAGTCCTAGATCTTCTAACGTACTTTTTGCTTCTTTTACTGTGAGTCCAGCAAGTGAGGGCACAACAACTTTGGATCCAGGTCCTAGGAATACATACCAAACTCCGATACCAAGAAATATTGCAATAGATGCTGCAATGCGACGGTTTCGCCTAACGCGCGAAGAGAGCTGCTTCTTCTTGGTCGGCGCAGTCTTTTCTTTCTTCACGGGCGTCTCCTCTTTCTTGGCAGGGCTGGAATTCTTTGCTTTTCTCTCTCGTACAGGTTGTTTGATGGGGAGTGGAGGAAGATCTAATTCCAAACTTAGCTGGCGCTTACGCGGATCTAACTTCTCGGAAAGCTCTCTAATTTTCTCGAGTAGAACTCCCGCATCTCGAGGTCGCTTATCTGGATCAATATCAGTGGCACTTAAGACGAGCGCATCAACATCGGGGCTGAGAGCTGGATTAATTGTCGATGGCGCTGGGACGCGTTCATTTACATGTCGTATAGCAATTTGAACAGGGTCTTCACCTTGATATGGCTTCTGTCCAGTAAGCACTTCAAAGAGAACGATTCCAAGTGAATAAACATCGCTACGTGCATCTGCTACCCCGCGCTGAACTTGTTCTGGAGAGAGATAGGAAACACTTCCTAAGATCACACTGGACTCGGCAGTCATCGTATTTCCCAGTAATGCACCGCGCGCTAACCCAAAGTCTGCAATCTTGATCCGACCTTCTTTTGAAACAAGAATATTTTCAGGCTTGATATCTCGATGAACAATTCCAAGTTTGTGAGCTGCGGCCAATGCACTCGCTACCGGTGACATTATCTGTAGGGCGCGTTCCACAGAAAGTGCGCCTTGTTCATGCAGGTAATCTCGAAGGGTTGCACCCTCAACTAATTCCATCACTATGAATACGCATGGAACTCCACCTTGATTCCAACCTTGATCAAGAACGGACACAATGTTGGGATGCGATAGCGATGCGGCCGCCTTTGCTTCTCTAATGAAACGAGTTACAAATTGTTCATCTTGGGCAAGATGCGGGTGCATAACTTTTACTGCAACTTGGCGATCTAGCCGTAGGTCAAGAGCTGCATAGATCGTGGCCATACCGCCCGAAGCCACCACGCGAGTGAGCTGATAACGCCCATCGATGACTTCGCCGGTTAAATCTGACACGTCAGAATTTTAGATGAATTGCTTCCCATCAATGCGGATAGTGGCGCAATCGCGAGTGTTGTCTTGCTTAAAGTGTTCACTTTCACGCATTTGCCAGATTCTCATCTCAGTTTCCAGATAATCGCCATCTCGCTGGAGAACTCGGTTCAATCCAATTTCTGATTCAATATCAATCCAAATGAGTTGGTCGAGATATTTTCTGATTTCTTTTTGACCAGAACCCACTCCTTCAAGAATCAGAAGTGAGGGGAGTGAAAGCTTTACGAAATCTCCGAAGGATTTCGCAAGCCAATCAAACTTGCGATACTCAATACCTTTACCCTGTGAAGCAGGTCTAGCAATATTCTGTTCTAATGTCCTTGTGAGTGTTGGAGTTAAAGCATCATCCCAACCAGCATAAAGATCATCCATGTGAATGATTGAGACTGGATTTTCGGGAAAGCTCCCTGCAACTCGATTAGCAAGCGTTGTCTTGCCAGCTCCTGCAGGTCCATCGATTGCAATAATTCTGGTGAAGGAATTCCGGCGTTCCCCAGTAAGGATGGAATCGATGATCTCCGAAAGTGAAAGCCGCGATATCACTGGAATCTATTTATGCTTTCTGAGGTAATTTCAGCCAGCGATACCAACCAAATCCTGCGATTACGGTGAAGACCGCGTAGAGAACTGATGTAAACCAATATCCCTGGTTTGCATAATGGTATGTACCAAATGCATCGATGATGAGCCAGAGAATCCACGTTTCATTACGTTGCAAGACCATCACAATTTGAGCCACAGTGCTGGAAACTAATAAAAATGAATCTGGCCAGGTCGCTGCAGCTCCGATATCAGCTAATGCTGGCGCGCTTACAACCCAGACTGAGAGAAGCGTCAGAATCCATAGGAAGCGTTCTTTCTTTGACATGTATCGAGGTTCAGCGCCAGTAGGTTTCCATCCAAACCAACCCCATGCAGCGGCGGCGATAAAAACAAATTGCAGTATGGCACTGGCATATAACTCAACTTGGTAGAAGAAGAGCGCGTAGAGAGCGCTACTGAGAAACCACCAAGGCCAGGTCATGCGCACACCGAGAGCGCCAAGAAAAACCGCGATAAGTGATGTGATAACCGAAGCTAATTCAAGATATGTAACGCCATAACCCCAAGCAGTGAATGCAACAGACATGATTTTCTCCCTTCCAATTCGCATTACCGAACTGGTCTAACGGTCGACCCTTAAAGGTCCTCTCAGCCAACTTTTGGCTCCCGATTGGAATAGAGATTAGCATAAGGCGTGCTCAAGTTCGGTTACTTCGCGATGCTTACCTTTACAGTCGTTGGATCGTTCTGGCTTGAATTCATATTTAAAGTTGGCGTTCTTCGCAGGATTAAGAGAGCAGCGCTGAGCATTCTGCCCACAGCATTAGTCTTCTTGATTTGGGATTACTACGCAGTTTCTCGCGGCCATTGGTTCTTTGACAAGGATCAAGTTGTTGGAATCTACTTGTTTGCTGGCATCCCACTTGAAGAGTTTCTTTTTTTCGTAATCGTGCCATTAGCTGGACTTATGACAATTGAAGCAGTGCGAGCTGTCAAGAAACATTGGGAATTTGGAGATGAGCAATGACCTTCACTCAAATTTCACTTCTCTCTGTCGTTCTAGTGATCATTCTCGATATTTATATTACAAAGTCTCGAATGCTTACCCGAAAAAGCTTCTGGAATGCATACGGCATCATGCTCTTCTTCCAACTCATCACAAATTGGTGGCTTACATCGCGGGGAATTCTCACCTACGATGAAGATGTCATCATCGGATTGCGTATCGCATCAGCACCCGCAGAAGACCTGCTCTTTGGATTCTCGATGATCACGATGGTTATTTCACTCTGGATTTACTGGGGAAGAAAAGGAATTCAAAGAACTTAGCGAGCCGCAAGGGCTTGCATCCACGCCGGAAGCGCGACTGTTGCTCTGCGCAAAGTAGATGTCTTGGCTCGCTTGGTGAAGACTTGATAATCAATTTTTTCAACTTCATCAACGATGCCACAATAAAGCTCGCTCGCTGCACGAATGCATGGACGTGAGTCCGGACTGAGCAATGCGATGCCTAGGTCTGCCTCACGCTGTAATTGGCGGACCCGTTCGATTTGGAACTTCAAAGCTTCGATGATCTGAGGGGTGAGAACTCGCTTCTCGAGCATCTCTCGAGATACGCCTGCTTTGCGAAGTTCGGTTAATGGCAGGTAGACCCGACCTCGCTCAAGATCTTCGCCAACATCTCGGATGAAGTTCGCGAGTTGGAAAGCTATTCCAAGTTTCTCAGCAGGGACTAGAGCTTCAGATTTCTTTCCATCGACTGTTCCAAGCACGTGAACCATCTGCAAGCCAATCACGGCAGCAGATCCATAGACATACTCCATAAGATCTTCAAAGGTTTCATAGTGAGTAACTGTGAGATCCATAGCCATGGAGTGCAGGAATGCTTCGAAGTACGCAATAGGGATATCGAAACGTTGAACCGTATCTACTAAAGCACGCCCCACGTGATCATTACTTCGACCGTTGGCGATATCTTGGAGGAGTTGTTCACTCCATCGTTGCAAGGTATCGACTTTCTCTTGATGAGAGAGAGTAGAAGTTAAATCATCGACAATCTCATCGGCATAGCGAGCAAAACCATAAAGTGCATGCACATGAGGACGTTTGGCTTTGGGAAGTAAGAGCGTTGCCAAGTAGTACGTCTTCCCATGTAACGAGTTCAGTCGCTTGCATTCTTGATATGACTCGCGAAGGGCTGGATCGGTAATTCCAGCTGCGGTTAACTCATCCATGGCTACTTAACGGGTCCGACAATTCTTTCTGCAGCAAGTCTTCCGGAGATGAGAACCATTGGAACTCCAACTCCAGGTTGGGTTCCGCTACCCGTGAAGACGACATTATCAAAACCTTTAGCCATGTTCCGTGGCCTAAAGGGACCAGTTTGAAAGAAAGTATGTGCGCTTGCAAATGGTGCGCCGCGTTCCATGCCCATGGCTTCCCACTCTAATGGTGTGGTGATGTGCTCTACCTCAACGGAATCTGCAAAGTCTGTGTACCCACGTTCTTCCATGGTGGCGTACATCTGGTCGCGATACACATTCTTCATCTTCTTCCAATCAATATCAGCATCAAGATTAGGAGTTGGAAAGAGGATGTAATAACTATGTTTTCCTTTAGGAGCAAGCGCTGGATCATCCTTAGAGGGAAGTGTGACAAGCAAACTCGGATCGGTCATCAAGGTGCGTTTCTTGATGAGCTCATCGAAGACTCCATCCCATGATTCACCGAAGTGAATATTGTGATGAGCAAGATGGTCGTAACTCTTTGAAGAACCGGCCAAGATGGTGACGCATGAAGGTGAGTAATTGAGGCGCTTAATGGATAGGGGAGTCTTTCCAAGCAGATCACGCCATGCGACAGGTAGATCTGGGTTGAGCACAACGACATCGCATTCAATTCTTTCGCCATTATTGGTCACAACTGCTGATGCACGTGAACCCTGTTTTTCAATTTTCTCAACAGTGGTGTTGTACTTGAAAGTCACACCATGTTTCTCTGCAGCTCCAGCGAGTGCGCGTGGAACTGCGTGCATGCCGCCTTTGGGGAAGAAAACCCCGTTAACGGAATCCATATAGGCGATGACAGCGTAAATTGCGAGCGCTTGTTGTGGTGAAACTCCAGCGTACATAGCTTGGAAGGAGTACACCTTCTGAGTGCGGGGGTCTTTGAGGAATTGTGAAACTTTTGGCGCCAGCCTGCGAAATCCACCCAACGCAACAAGGCGAGCAAGATTTGGAGTGAGAAGGTTGAATGGCGTATCAATATTTCGATCGATGAAATCATTCATCTCATATTTATAGAGTTTAGTAACAAAATCTACATAGCGACGATAACCAGCAGCTTCATCAGCACCAATTACTTTTTCAATTTCTGCTTCCATTTGGGCGGTATTGGCATGAACATCTAGTTGTGAGCCATCTGCATAGAAAGCGCGGTAGAGAGGTTGTAATGGGATTAACTCCAGCCAATCTTCGAGTTTTTCCCCAACGCAATTAAGCGCATCTGCAATGAGATCGGGCATCGTAAGAACAGTTGGCCCCGTATCAAAGGCGTAGCCCTCTTTATTGAGTAAGCCATTACGTCCGCCAGGTACGGATTCGCGTTCAATGACCGTGACTTTTCTTCCAGCGCCGGCAAGGCGAATAGCGGTGCTTAGGCCAGCAAGTCCTGCACCAACGACCACAACGTGATCAGTTTTGCCTTTAACGGTGCGCAAACTAGACGCTCCGCTGGGTTGCGATGATTGCCATTTCTTCTAGCACCTTGACTATCTTTCCGTTGACTGGTGAATCCTGCAACGCAGAAATAGCTGTGTGGGTGAGCTCTGTGATGAGCTTCTCAACTTCATTGAGCGCACCACTTTTGACGATGATTTCTTGTAGCGCCGCAACACTTTCTGCGCTCAAATCTGGTTTTCCAAGTGAAGAAGTGATGAGTTGGCGCTCATCTGGAGTGGCATTTTCCATGGTCACTGCAATCAGCACGGTGCGCTTTCCTTCACGCAAATCATCACCAGCTGGCTTACCAGTAGTTTTGGGATCTCCGAAAACACCCAGTACATCATCACGAAGTTGAAACGCTTCACCGAGTGGAAGTCCAAACTTCGAATAGCTCTCGTAAAAATCGGATCGCCCTGCAAGAGATGCGCCAAAATGTAGTGGTCGCTCGATTGAATATTTTCCAGATTTAAAGCGAGCAACTTTGAGAGAGCGTTCAACGCTTGTTGTCGCAAGTGCGCCCTCGAGAACATCGAGATATTGGCCAGCCATTAACTCATCGCGCATATCAGAGAAGACGCTCTGGGCATTGATAAATTCTTCGCGCGTAACTCCAGATTCAACCAATAATCGATCAGCCCACACCAAAGCCAAATCGCCCAAAAGAATTGCTGATGCCAATCCAAATCGTTCCGAGTTACCTTGGTAGGAAGAATCGTCGTGGAGTGATTCAAAGAGTTTATGTATTGCTGGCTTATTACGTCGCGTGTCAGAACCATCCATCACATCATCGTGAATGAGCGCACAGACATGTACGAGTTCAAGAGCGGTGCATGCTCGTAAGATTTCAGGTCGAGGATCAGCGCCTGTACCCAAATAGCCAAGGTAAGCAAAGATAGGTCGGAATCTCTTGCCGCTATCGGTGATGAATTCCTTCATTGCATGAGCAACGGGCTGGAGCTCTGAACCTATATCGGTTAATGATCGGCTACGCGCATCGGTAAAATCGGCCAAAATTAAATTAATCTCGTCGCGAAGTTGCGTAAGTTCCTGGGAAGCCACGGCGCAACGGTACCCTCCCGCTATATGTCTAGCGCTTCTTTCTCGATTGAGTTCTTTCCTCCCAAGGATGAGGCAGGGGAGGCTCGACTCTGGAGCGCCCTTTCAGAATTAGAGAAAGCCCGTCCAGACTTTGTATCGGTGACGTATGGGGCGGGTGGATCAACGCGAGATAGAACAGTTCGAATTACCTCGGAAGTTACGGCGCGAACCGGTATTCCAACGATTGCACACTTAACATGTGTGGGCTCAACTCAAGCCGAGTTAGTCTCTATTTTGGAGCAATATAGAAAAGCGGGAATTAAATCGATTCTTGCGCTACGCGGAGACCCTCAAGGTGGACCAAGCGCTCAGTGGATCACAACTCCTGGCGGGTTTGATCACGCAGACCAACTTGTGTCATTAGCACATGACAAGGGTTTCGAAGTTGGGGTTGCAGCATTTCCTGATGGACATCCTGCATCACATGGAGATTTCAGTAGAGATATCACGGTGCTCTTGGAGAAAGAACGTCGCGGAGCAACTTTTGCTACAACACAATTCTTCTTTGATGTAGATCGGTATTTCGTTCTTGTGGAGGCGTTGCGAAGCGCCGGCTCACAACTTGATATCTATCCAGGAA
Organism: Actinomycetota bacterium; assembly: GCA_029978425.1. The sequence continues at coordinate 7,060 of JAPOJL010000004.1, read as the reverse complement.
TCTTACCGATCACAAATGCCGCACAATTACGTCGCATGGCTGAACTCTCGGGAACTCCATTACCGCAATCTGTAAGTGAAAGAATCGAGGCGGTTGAATCCGATGTTGCAGAGGTGCGAAAAGTGGGCATCGATATTGCAAGTGAAATCTGCGCTGAACTTCTCTCGCGAGGCGTTCCAGGTCTTCACTTCTACACGATGAATTCAGCTGCATCAACCCTTGAAATAGTTAAGCGGATTGGACTGCGATGAAGCGGGAAGAATTCTTTTTGGAGTGGAGCTCCCTTCATGGCGGAGCGGAGATTAAGGGAATTGTTAAGGCTTGGCTGAGCATCAGTTTTGCAGTATGTAAACCGCTACGAGCGCTTCGAATCACTCCGAATGCACTTACATATTTCTCCTTAGTTCTCGCTCTGGCTTATCTCTACACAATCAAAACCCATTGGGCGATCGCCTTTCTTGTGCTCTCCCTCATGGCAGATGGCGTTGATGGAACGCTCGCCATTATGAGTAAAAAAGTAAGCAAATGGGGCGCTGCTCTTGATTCCATTGTTGATCGAGTCGTTGAAACTTTGTGGGCGCTTGGGTTATTTCAACTCGGTGCGCCGTGGGAGTGGGTTTTATTGGCCTGGCTCGCCGCTTATGCTCAAGAATATATGCGCGCTCGTGCGGGTGGACTTGGGGTTCATGAGATTGGTGTTGTGACCATTTGTGAACGCCCAATTCGCGCCAGCATTATTTTCATAGTTCTCGTAGCGCGCGTGATTGATCTTAACCTTGCCACGATCGGAGCAATTATGTGGGCTTTACTCCAGACTATTTCCGCGCTTACTGTTCTGAAGTTTCTTCGACCGCTTCTGCGACAATCTCCGCGCTAATTCCAACAAGAGGTAAACCGCCTCCAGGATGTGCTGAACCACCAACGCAATAGAGATTTTTAATAGGCGAGCGATTTTTCGCACGAAGAAATGCGGAACGAGCGCCATTACTTGAAGTTCCATAGATAGATCCACCAGGCGCATTTGTGCGAACTTCGAGATCAGCAGGAGTTCGAATCTCCATAACTTCTAATCGCGAACGGATATCAAGTCCTTTAGCTTCCATGAGATCGATGATGTGCGATGCGTAGCGTTCTTTCAGCCCTGGTTCATTCCAGTCACAACCAGAGCCTGGTTCATGACGAGGTGCATTAATGAGAACGAACCAACTTTCGCTATCAGGATTCTTCTTCATAGTTTCATCCTGAGGATTGCAGATATAGATCGCAGGATCAGGAACTGGTTCTTTCCGCTTAAAAATTGCATCAAATTCATCAGCATAGTTCTCTGGAAAATAGACAGTGTGGTGACCAAGCGATGAAGTTCCGCGCAGTCCTAGCAAGAGGCTAAATCCAGAGAGAGATGGCGTAGCTTTGCGAAGTGCAGCGCGCGGACCGCGAGTTTTACGAATGGGTGGAAGTAGAGAGTTGTAGATAATCGATGCATCGGCGTTAGCAACCACGACATCCGATTGAATTCTCTCTCCACTCTTCAATGTGACCCCTCGGGCGATTCCATTATCAAAATCTATGCTTTGCACGGGCGCGTTGAAACGGATATCGACTCCAAGATCTCTCACTCGAGATTCCAACGTTGATGCGAGAGACCCAAGTCCGCCCTTAACATGCCAGGCGCCGAAAGCCTCTTCAACAAAGGCAATAGTCAGAAGGACAGCAGGTACTTGCCGTGGATCTGAGCCGGTATATGTGGCATAACGGCTGATGATTTTCTTGAGATATGGATTGTCTGAATATGAATCAGTAAGAGAGCTAAGTGATTTCCATGGCGCGATGGTTTGCAGATCTCTCATAAAGCTACGTCGCTTCAGCAATTGGAGCGGGCTCTTCAACTCACCTTCAATAAAAGATTCACGGGATGACTCCCACATTGCTTCAGCGCGAAGGAGTAACTCATGCCACTCGCGCCCCGCGCTATCTCCGAAAGCGCTTGAGATAGCAGTGACTGTTGCATTGTGGGAGAGATTTGGAAATGTAACCTTCTTGCCATCATGGAAGATGTAAGTAAAAGAGGGATCGACAGGTTGTAACTCAAGTAGATGTTCTAAACGTTTCCCAGTTTTGAGGAACAAGTCTCTGTAGACAGCAGGAAGAGTAAGAAGTGAGGGGCCGGTATCAAATGCGTATCCATCAATCCACTCGGTGCGGCACTTTCCTCCTGCAAATCCGGTGGCTTCAAAGATGGTGACTGTATGTCCTCGTTTTGCTAAACGCGCAGCGCATGCCAGCCCAGCCATACCAGCACCAATCACAATTATTTTCTTCGGCGATGTTGTGACGCGATGATGGCTCATAGTTGCCTTCCGCGCCACGAGAGTTGACCTCTAGATTTTCGAATCCACGATAGAAGAATGAGATAAATCCAGAGCGCTGTGCTGATGGGATGCAGAAGGGCGCTACTTACAACCGATCTCGTCTTTACTCCTACCAGCGCTCGCGAGAGTGCGATAGCAAAGTAGCCCATCCATCCTGAGATGTTTCCAGTAAGCCCCATAACAAATGGATAGATCGACAGTAGAAAGAGGATTGCCGAAACGATGAGCGCACCAAAAGGATTGCCAAAGGCTCGCCATTGAGATTTGGTGTAGCCCTCAATAAGTTCCCGAGAGTTTGAATACATACGGCATTCAGCAAGCGCGGAAGCTTCCGCAACTCCACCGCGAAATCCTTGACGCACCATCGAGCGTCCCAGTTCTAAATCATCGAGAACATGGGTCTTTATCGCTTCATGCCCACCAGATTCGAAATATGCGCGGCGATTGATAGCAAAGAACTGACCATTTGCGACGACCATCGAAGGTTTTTGCAGTCTCTCGGCAAGCCTGAGAGGAAGAGATGCAAACCACGACCACTGTAAGAGTGGCTGAGTCAATCGCTCTAGGAAAGTGATTGCAATTTGTCGGGGATAAGGAGATATGAAATCCCAGCTCCATTTCCTCATAGATTGAAGCGCTGCAGCGATTGCAGTGGGCGCTAGTCGTACATCAGCATCGACAAACACCAAGTATTCACCGTTTGCATGAGAGGCGAGTTGGTGGCATGCGAAATTCTTTCCCAACCAACCAGTTGGCAGAGTTTCGCCATTCAGCACTGTCAGATTTGGCGCAGAGATATCTTGTAAAAGCATCAGGGTTTGATCGCTCGAGGAATCATCAAGTGCGAGAATCTCAAAGTTTTCAAGTCCTTCTTGAGCAATAAGACTATGAATGACGCCCTCAACATTTTCTGCTTCATTACGAAGTGGAACAAGAATGGAGACTTTCTCACTTATGAAAACACTGGGAGAGTAGCGCGGCACGCGAACCGTAAAGAAGTTAAGAAGAGTGAAAAAACTCGTGAGGGCGATGAGAATCCACGAGATATCGAGCAATACATCCATCTCTAATCTCGACGACCATATTTAACAGAGAGAAAATAACTCACCACAACAACACCGAGAGCTAACCCACCCAAGAAAGCTACTCCAGGTCGATCAAAATAGAAGAGGTTGGCGATAACTCCACCAATCCACGTCCATGCCAAGAAGAATTCGGGGACAGCGCGACTTGATCCAAGTGAGCGTCGCTCGCTCGGAAGAAGTAAGTGGAGTAGCGCCATCAAGCCCATACCGGTCAATAACCAACCAAATGCATTTGAAAGTGGAATCTCTGGCTGGAATGGAACTGTTCTTCCGGTAATTTCCCATGTCCACCTTCCTGCAGAGACCATTTGTGGATCGAGAAATAGATCCCATGCCATTAACCCATAACCGCCAACAAGAAACACCCAATGTGGCGCAAGGCGTCGTGCCGCAATAAAGATTGGGTGGGCCATCATGATCCAAGCAAAAGGAACAACGAGAGGCACGCCATAGATTTGATAACCCAGAGTGGGTGAATATTCATAACTTCCAAATGGCCATGCGGTGCGCATTCCAATTTGCTCAACAATCAGTGCATAGAAGAACGTAATGAAGAGGAATCGGAGCGCATAATTCCAACCGTAGGCAAAGAGTGCGTGGAGCAACATCGCGCCAGCCGCCCAATACACCGTAGCAATTGTGACAAGACGCAGGGTTTCGCCTTCTACGAGTGGGTATGCGATTTGTAATCCCAGTGCGACAGTAAAGACCGCAATTAAAAGAAAGTTCTTACTTGGAGTGATGGTGCGTCGCGAATCTCGCCGCTGGCGATAATTGCGAATCGACATAAGGCAATTGTGCCTTATATGGCTCCGTTGCTTCGGGTGACAGCAAAGCGGGCAAAGAGCTCCTCGGCATACCAATCTTCGCGGTGTGTAGCGGCAATGGCTGCTTTGTGAGCCTCACCTCTATAGGCGAAATTGCGGACTGCGTCACCGGATTCCCATAACGAAAAGGTTCCTTGTAGTCCGATCGGAGCCTCACCAATTCCAATTGCTGAAACCAACCCTGGTGAACTTCGTAAACTCTGGGTGACCGGCGGAACAGAGCGCCAGAAAATCAGATTCTTACGCCACTTGATGCGAGCTCGCGTGATTGCAGCAACTTGTCCATTCCAGTTCTTATCAACACCGTTAATGGATTGAAATGGTTCTTTCTTAGACCCCTTTCCATTCACGGAAATCGGGGAGAGGTCTGCATAGAATTCAGCGTTACTTTTGGCTCGCCAGCGACGGATGAGCGGGGAAGTCTCGAGAGTCTCTAATTGATCTTGTTCTAGTACAACAAGCAGCCCCCAACGACGTGGATCCGCATCGCGCGGCGTAAAGGTCTCGCCTTTTCCTGCACCAAGTAATTTCCAAAAAGAGATTCCATTCATTCGCCAGAGCGAAATACGATCAAGACCCATGTGAAGCAACGCCCAAGGAATATAGCGACGAGGAATCTTCCAGAAGTAGATTCGAATCATGAAGCCAACGCTGTTGTTTTTTTGATCTCATCGACAACATCAAGCGGAGAGTCCCACATTGGAGCATGTCCCGTCTCCGAGAAGAAAATCCATTTCGCGTGTGCAGGCGCAACGGATTTTTCCTGACAAGTCGTTGCAGGCAGGGTGCGATCTGTATCGCCAAAAATTATTGTCACCGGTATTGAAGAAGGTATGTAACTGTCAAAACGCTTCATTAACATTCCATCCCACGCGGGGTAATAACCTTCCGCGTTGGCCATCGCAAGTGCAGCATCGAGACAGATTTCGTAACTAAATTCTCTCCAACGCGGGCTCACATCTGCGAAACCTAGTTGTCGAGCCTTTTCAAAATGCAGAGCCGAAGGAGCGATCTTGCTGGTGTACCGCGCCAAAAAGCGAGCTATTGCGGTGCCTGGATATCGCGCGTTATACGGGTTTAGCCATAGACCTGCAGGTGCAATTCCGATAAGAGAACGCACTCGATCAGGTGCGGCACTTGCAATTTCAAGAGATATCCATCCGCCCAAAGAATTTCCGGCAAGATGAAATCTCTCGATTCCTTGGGCGCTCAGTTCTTCGAGAACAGCAAGACCCAAGGAATGTGGATCCATTGGCTGACCTTTGAGGTAGGGAGTCTTGCCATGTCCGGGCAGATCAAGGGTAATTACTTTAAAGTGTTGATTGAGTAGTGGACGAATCGGTTTCCACGCCGTACTCGCAGAACCCATTCCATGAATCAAAACCAGTGGTTCACCAGCTCCAGAAATTTCAGTATGAAGTTTGTAGGTCATTAATCACCAACTCGTGCGGGAGTTGCAGCGGTTGCTTTAAGTAATTCAGCAAACGATGTGGGGAAAACTGCGTGCGGATGTCCGGCAGCTGCCCAAACCACGTCGTAATCGTTCAGCGCTTCATCTAACAATGTGGTGGCGGGAGAATTAATCCAGCCAACAGGAGCGACGCCACCAACCGAGTAACCCGAAACTTCTTTTACATAATCAGCATCAGCGCGACCCAGTTTTTCGACGCTAAGTAATTGAGCAACAAGGTGAGTATCAACGCGATGGCGACCCGATGTTATAACTAGAAGTGGTCGATCATCGGGAAGCTTAAATACGATCGACGAAGCAATCTGACCAACTTCAATTCCCAGAGCTGCTGCAGCTTCTGCGGCGGTACGCGCGCTATCGGATAAGACTTTGATCTGACCTGGCATCTGGTTGTGAGTGAGGGCAGCCTGCGCGCGTTGAACAGCGGCTTTTTCGAGAACGCCTTCCATGTTGGCGATTCTAGAGAGTTTCGATCAATTCCTTTACGAGCGACTTAATCTGATTACGAATTGGCCGAACTGCATCTACGCCTTGGCCTGCTGGATCATCGAGTTTCCAATCTAGGTAACGCTTGCCGGGAAAGAATGGACAGGCATCGCCACATCCCATAGTGATCACTACATCAGAACTTTCCACCGCAGAGGTTGTGAGAACTTTCGGTACCTCTGCGCTGATATCTATTCCTTCTTCTAGCATGGCGGCAACAACAGCGGGGTTAATGGAGTTCGCGGGCGCAGAACCAGCGCTTCGAACTTCAACCCAATCTCCCGCAAAGTGTGTGAGATAGGCAGCAGCCATCTGGGAACGTCCTGCGTTATGAACGCAGACGAAGAGAACTGATGCCTTCTTGCTCATTTCATGACCTTTGATTTGAGAGCCAGAACTGAGAGCAGAGCACCGACAATCTGAGCGGAGATAAATCCGATAACTGATTCACCGCTAATTCCGGTAGGCGCGTCCGTAAAGATGCGTGAAATTGTTACGGCCGGATTTGCAAATGAAGTGGAAGCAGTGAAGAAGTAGGCTGCAAAGATCCAGAGCGGAATCATCTTCCAGACACTTTTTTCAGTTGCGGTAAGCGCTAGATAAACCAAGCCAGCGGTTGCAACAACTTCGCCAATGAATTGGCCACTTCCCGATCTCACGATAGAACTAGAACCAATAAGAGCCTCACTAAACATCGCATTTGCAATCAGAACACCGATGAATGCGCCGCTGATTTGTGTGACGATGTAAGCAACGGCCTCCAGGACTTTTATTCCGCCCGTGAGCAGAGATGAAATAGTCACAGCAGGGTTGTAGTGAGCC
>JAPOJL010000049.1 GCA_029978425.1 Actinomycetota bacterium | reverse complement strand
CTTCTTGTGCAGTTGGCGCTTCAATTTCAGCACCGCATTCTTGAGCGGGGTATCCAGCGATGCCGCAAATCAAACCCGAATCTCCGGCGCGAACATCGAGTGCGCTTTTGAGAACATCAAGGCCAACTGAACCTGTTGGGACAACAACGCAATCTGAGAAGAACTCCATGGGAGTTTCACCTGATGGAGCAATATTTGCATCACCAAAATCAACTACGAGCCCCACGCGCACTTTTCCAGCAGTTTCTGGAATGCCATCGCAGAGCGTTGCAAAATCAGGATCCATCATTGGTGCAATCGCAGGAATGTCATTATTACTAAATACAAATGTCCATCCTTCGACGTCGCCATCTTTGACTTCAACAGATGGGCCAGTCATTGCCGCAGTCCATGACGTGGATCCACCTTGAGCTTGGAAATAACCCCAATAGCGATAACCAGTAGCGGCGTTTGAAGAAGGGATAGAGATGGAACTTGTGATGATCAGAAGTAAAAGAGAAATTAAGTAACGAGCGCTCTTGCTAAACATGTGAACCTTTCAAATAAGAAAAGGGATTCACGATGGCGAAAAAAATCTCCGCCCCGCAAACCTCGACGGGTGGTAACAATGCTTCACGGTTGGTAATCCGACTTACATGCAAAACAAGTTGCAGGCTTACGGTTGCGGGTCAGCGCCGGATTCTCACCGGCTTCCCCAATCCATGAGGCTATTAAGTTGTGTGCGAAATAAACCATCAAAGTGACCACCCTGCAAGGAGGCGCTACGCTCGCCCTTATGGAATATAGACGCCTCGGCAGTTCAGGTATGTACGTCTCAGAAATTACTTATGGAAACTGGATTACCCACGGCTCCCAGGTCGAGCAAGACGCAGCCTTTAAATGTGTTCGAGCCGCGTTTGATTCCGGGATTACCACTTTCGATACCGCAGATGTCTATGCGGGCACGCGGGCTGAAACAGTTCTTGGTAAAGCGTTAAAAGGCGTCAAGCGTGAGTCCTATGAACTTCTGACCAAAGTTTATTTTCCAACTGGTCCCGTAAAGAATGATCGCGGCCTGTCTCGTAAACACATTATGGAGTCAGTTCATGCCTCATTGAAGAGATTACAAACCGATCACATCGACCTTTATCAATTTCATCGTTTTGATTATGAAACACCGCTGGAAGAGAGCCTTTCGGCTTTTGATAATCTGATTCGTCAGGGCAAAGTTATGTATATCGGCTTTTCAGAGTGGAACGCTGATGAAATTTCCCGCGCTCTTAAAATCCAAGATGCCAAGGGTTACACCAGGTTTGTCTCGAGCCAGCCGCAATATTCAATGCTGTGGCGAGTAATCGAAAGCAAAGTGGATCCAGTATGTAGAGCAGAAGGAATTGGCCACATAGTTTGGTCTCCAATCGCCCAAGGTGCGCTGACTGGAAAATACCTTCCAGGAAAGAAACCACCTTCGGGTTCTCGCGCGACTGATAAAAAAGGTGGCGCAAATATGATTTCGCGTTGGATGAATGATGAAGTTCTCACTGCTGTTCAGAGACTAAAACCCATTGCGGAGCAAGAAGGATTAACGCTCGCACAACTTGCAGTTGCGTGGGTACTCAATAATGCAAATGTGTCGAGTGCGATTATTGGAGCCACTAAACCTGCACAGATTAAAGAGAACGTGAAGGCAAGTGGCGTGAAGCTGAGTGCAGAAACACTGAAGGCTATTGATAACGCTCTTGGAAATTTGCCGGAGAAAGATCCATCAAAGACTGTTAGCCCAAAGCCTCGCGCGTAGCAACGCGAATTTAGATTTTTTCGCCGCGCTTAACTTGAGGTAATGGAGCGCGCAAACGTCGAATCTGAGTGGAGCGGAGCCAGCCGTACATGCCGAGCCCCTTCAAAGGAGCATCGGGGAATCTTTGTGACACTTCTCGTTTGATCCTTCGAGATAAGAAGAAGCCATCGATAACCGAGAAGAGCAGCGCCGAATACATCAAGGCGATTGCTGCAAATTGAACGTAGACCAGCGGAATCAATGTCATGAAAAGAACGAGAACAATAATTGGTAAGAAAAATTCGCCGATGGAGCGACGAGAATCTACGTAGTTGCGGATGAATTTTCTTACGGGTCCCTTGTCACGAGGGGGCAGCGCATTTTCGTCACCGCGCATATAGGCATCACGTTGCTGGGCACGGAGAACTCGAGCCTGTGCTTTTTGAAGTTTCTTCGCCTCTTTTGTGGCGGCGGGCGCTAAGCGATTCACAACGCGTTGCTGTTTAGCCTCTTTGCGCTTAGGAGTCGGGCGTCCTTTTTTCTCTGCAGGTTTCTTCTCGGCCATGAGCGTTACGGTAAAGCCAGCATTCGCTCTAACGCAACTCGGGCAAAATTGGCTGTTGTTGGATCGACTTTGATCTGATTCACCAACCGACCTTCAACAAGTGATTCCATCGCCCAAACAAGATGTGGCAGGTCAATCCGGTTCATGGTTGAGCAATAACAGACTGTTTTATCCAGGAAGATCACAGACTTGTCTGGGTTATTGGCAGCAAGACGCTTCACGAGGTTAAGTTCGGTGCCAACCGCCCAAGCTGAGCCAGAAGGTGATTCAGTTACCGTTTTGATGATCATCTCAGTGCTGCCCACAACATCGCTATTTCTCACAACATCATGCTGGCATTCAGGGTGAACCAATACTTGGATTCCCGGTACTTTCTGGCGCACTTCATTGATGTTCTCCAGGGAGAAGCGACCGTGCACCGAACAATGCCCACGCCAGAGAATTACTTTCGCATTGATGATCTCGTGATCAGATAATCCTCCATTAGGTTTCCATGGATTCCACAGCACGCAATCATTTAAATCCAAACCAAGTTTAAGAACTGCGGTGTTGCGACCTAAATGCTGATCAGGCAGGAAGAAGACTTTCTCGCCTTTATCAAAGGCCCAGCGCATCGCTCGTTCCGCGTTAGAAGAGGTACAGACTGCGCCACCATTTTCACCAGTAAAGGATTTGATGGCAGCGGAGGAATTCATATATGTGATCGGGATGGTTTGGTTTGCGATTCCTAGTTTCTGAAATACCTTCCATGCATCTGAGACTTGATTTGCGGTAGCCATATCAGCCATCGAACAGCCAGCTGCGAGGTCTGGAAGAATCACTTTCTGTTGGTCGCTGGTAAGAATATCTGCGCTTTCTGCCATGAAGTGAACTCCGCAGAAGAAGATGTACTCAGCTTCTTTATTTTCGGCAGCAGCTTGAGCCAGTTTGAAAGAGTCACCAGTGATATCGGCAAATTGAATTACTTCATCTCGTTGATAGTGGTGGCCCAAGACCATGGCCCGCGAGCCAAGAGCGAGACGCGCCTTCGTGGCACGTTCAACGAGATCAGGATCACTGGGGGATGGGAGTTCGCCGGTACATGAGACGCCGCGTTCGCTCGATAGGTCAGATTCTCGTCCGAGAAGGAGTAAATCTGTTAGGGATCTCATCACTCGGTCATTATCGCGCGAAAAATGGGAATGCGGGGAGTAAAGTAGGCGTTGCGATTCATACAAAGTGAGAGCTAGCTCGATTGGGCCAGCATCGCAGTTCGAGCACAATTAGGTAGATGGAGTGAAAATGACAACCGAGACAACGACCGAGTCAACAACGACTGGTATCAATCTAACTTCTGGAGCGGCTGAAAAAGTCGCTGCGCTGTTGGCGCAAGAAGGCCGTGATGATTTAAGTCTCCGCGTTGCAGTCCAACCAGGTGGTTGTTCTGGTCTGCGCTATCAGCTTTATTTTGATGATCGCGCTCTTGATGGCGATACCGTCTCAACTTTTGGCAGCGTTAAGGTCGTAACCGACAAGATGAGCACCCCGTATCTCATGGGCGCCACCATTGATTTTGTAGACACCATCCAGAAGCAGGGTTTTACAATCGATAATCCCAACGCCCAAGGCTCATGCGCTTGCGGCGATTCTTTCAACTAATTCTGTAATTACCGCTTCGTTCTGATCTGGTTTGAGGGTTAACCTCACGTTTCCATTCTCTGAGAACCCCATGGAAGTAAGTACATGGCTCGGAGATAAAGCGCCGGCGCCACAAGCCGAACCCGCGTCAATGAGGAATCCTGCTTGCTCAACTTTGCGAAGAACTTCTTCTGCAACTGAATTAGGCAGAACGAGCGCAATGAATCGCGGATCGTTTTTCTGGTCATCTCCGACTACGCGAACACCCTTAACTTTGGAGCGCAATAGTTCACGAGTGAAAGAGTTGAGTTTTCTCAAGCGAGCAAAATCTTCAGCAGCGCTCTTCACCCAATTTTCTAGCGCTACCGCCGTAGCCAAGAGCAATGGTTTTGAGAAAGATCCAAAAACTCGTCGGTTATCCAATTCTGGTCCAGGATTTCGCCATTTACTCTGATGTGAAATACCAATCAGAGCAATACCTTGAGGACCAGCGAAACTTCGAGGGTCCCATAGCGCGCTATCCCATTTTTCTGGGAGACGATCCAGCGGAAATGATGCGGTCATATCGGCGAAGAGCGAGTTGCTCTCATCGATTTTTGGTAAGTCCTGGATAGCGCCCATTTCACGATTAGTGGATTGCCAGGAAACTACCGATGACTTCTTCTGTGCGAGTGCGCTTTGAAAATCAACCATCCCTGTCGAGTTAGGTTTGAGCGACGTAGCTGAGCCGCCCGAATTGATATGAGAACGAGCGAAAGCGTGAACTACCTGGCGATCAATCTCCGAATAGAAAAACTCTACTGAGGGATCTTTGAGAAGACCGCCAAGTGCAGTTTGAAAACCGAATCCCAATTCGCCCACCACTTCAAGTTCGGAATTCTTGATTCCAATATTGGCAGCGATAGTTTCGCGCGCTGTTCCAATCAGATTTCGTAACTGAGCAGATTGGTGAT
>JAPOJL010000048.1 GCA_029978425.1 Actinomycetota bacterium | reverse complement strand
CAAGCTTTCGCCAAGGACCAGAAGAAATCTGTCCAACAAATCCTCGCAGATGCCGGAAACTCCGTGTCTGCCTTCTACCGATTCCGAGTAGGTCAGTAACCTATATCGGTAGATTTGCTTTAAGAAAGGAGCACTCGCATGGCTAACTCTCGTAAGAGCTATAAGCGAGTGCTCCTTAAACTTTCTGGTGAAGTTTTTGGTGGCGAAAAAGGCGTTGGTGTAGATCCTGATGTCGTCCATGATGTCGCGCTACAAATTGCCGAAGTTGTTCGTGGTGGCGTTGAAGTAGCAATCGTCGTTGGCGGAGGAAATTATTTCCGTGGCGCCGAACTTCAAGAGCGCGGCATGGATCGCGCACGAGCCGATTACATGGGCATGCTTGGCACAGTCATGAACTGCCTCGCTCCAGGACTTTTTGGAAAAGGAAGGTATTGATACTCGCGTTCAAACCGCCATTGCAATGGGTCAAGTCGCTGAGCCATACATTCCACGTCGCTCTATCCGTCATTTAGAAAAAGGTCGCGTCGTGATTTTTGGCGCTGGCGCTGGAATGCCTTTCTTCACTACCGACACAGTCGCCGCGCAACGCGCTCTAGAAATTGGTGTCGATGCACTTCTGCTCGCAAAGAGTGGCGTCGATGGCGTCTATTCTGCGGATCCTCGTAAAGATAAGAGCGCTACAAAGTTTGAGTTCATTTCTTATGACGATGTGCTATCAAAGTCTCTTGCGGTAGCCGATGCTGCGGCCTTTAGCTTGTGCCGCGAAAATAAGTTACCAATCATCGTCTTTAATCTGTTAGAAAAAGGAAATATCGCTCGCGCAGTTCGCGGCGAACCAATCGGAACGCTAGTTAACTAACCAGGAGAGCGCCATGACAATCCAAGCCATCATTGCTGATACCAATACCAAGATGAACAAGGCTGTTGATGTTGCAAAAGAAGATTTTGCTGCGATTCGAACTGGACGTGCTCATCCATCAATGTTTGCCAAGATTATGGTCGAGTATTACGGAACTCCTACTCCGCTCTCACAACTTGCAACTGTTCAAGTTCCTGAGGCTCGCACTGCTCTTGTGACACCTTTTGATAAAGGCGCTATTCCTTCAATCGAGAAGGCGATTCGTGAATCAGACCTTGGAGTAAACCCAGGTGGCGATGGAAATGTCATTCGCGTGAACTTCCCGCAATTGACTGAAGAACGCCGTAAAGACTTTATTAAGGTCGCTAAAGCGAAGGCAGAAGACTCCAAGATTTCTATCCGCGCTATCCGTCGCACGGCAAAAGAAGCGATGGAGAAGCTCGAAAAAGATGGTTCGATTGGTAAAGACGATCTAACTCGCGGCGAAAAGGAACTTGAGAAAGTCACCTCGGATCACGTTGCAAAGATTGATGAGCTTCTCAAGCATAAGGAAGCAGAACTTCTCGAAGTTTAACTTTGAGGTAAAAATATGAGCGACCTCCACTCGATAAACGAGGCGATCAATAAGCGCGCCGGTCGCAAACTTCTGCCTTCTATCGCAGTTGGACTATTCCTATTAGCAATCATCTTTTCGACAATGGCTTACGTACCTGTGCTCTTCGCAGTTTTTGTTGGCGCCGCTGTACTTATCGCCCTTCATGAACTCACATCTGCCTTTAAAGCCAGAGATATTCACACCAATTATCTTCAACTAAGTGTCGCTACCGCTCTAATACTTGCTAGTTCATGGGTCGGTGGATTACCTGGTCTTGCAGTATCTGTTGCGATTGCGCTTATCGTTAATCTGTTTCTAGTACTGCTGCGCGGAACCGAAGGTTTCATTAAGAACGCAACTGCGAGCGCCTTTGCACTCCTTTATCCTGGATTTGTTGCTGGATTCATCTTCTTATTGGCTCGCTCTGGTGAAGGTTTTTCGTATATTGCAACGCTAGTAATTCTTGTAGGTTGTAATGACACATTCGCTTATGTCTTCGGAGTATTGCTTGGAAAGCATCCGCTAGCTCCAAAGATCTCACCTAAAAAGACATGGGAAGGTTTTGTTGGGGGATTAGTCTTCACGGCAATTGGGAGCGCTCTTGCTTTTCACTATCTTCTTGATCATCACCCTGCGATTGGAGCCTTGGCTGGATTCGCTGGTGTCTTAGCGGCAACCGTGGGTGATTTAGTCGAGAGCGCAATCAAACGAGACCTTTCTATTAAAGATATGGGAACACTTCTTCCTGGCCATGGTGGAATGTTGGACCGCCTAGATTCTGCACTGATTACTGCGCCTGTCATGTGGTGCTGCATTGAACTCTTAAAGCGATTCGCATGACTGAATTGAAGTTAGTCTTTGAAGAACCCAAACAGCGGAAGAAAGCCCCAGAACATCTCGCTGATCTAACGAAGGAAGAGCGACGCGCTAAGGCTGAATCACTTGGCCTGCCGGCTTTCCGTGCCAATCAGATTTCAACGCATTACTTCACTCATTACAACGATGATCCAGAATCATGGACTGATATACCGGCTGCGATGCGACCTCTTGTTGCAGAACATTTCTTGCCAAAACTCATCACATTAGTCCGTTCGATTACTTGTGATAACGGTAAAACTCGCAAAGATCTCTGGCGCCTCCATGATGGAGTTCTCGTTGAGTCTGTCTTAATGCGGTACTCCGATCGCACGACAGTATGCATCTCATCTCAAGCGGGTTGCGGAATGAATTGTCCTTTCTGTGCAACGGGTCAAGCAGGGCTCACAAGAAATCTCACTGCAGGAGAAATCACCGCACAGATTGTTGCATCGGCAAAGGCATGTGCAACAGGTGAATTACCGGGGGGACCAACTCGACTATCGAATGTTGTCTTTATGGGAATGGGAGAGCCGCTGGCAAACTACAACGCAGTGCTACGCACCGTTCGAAATATCATCACACCTCAACCTGATGGACTGGGAATTGGAGCACGTTCAGTAACCGTTTCAACCGTTGGTTTAGTAACAGGAATTGAGAAATTAACGGGAGAGGATCTGCAAGTAGCGCTCGCTGTTTCTCTGCATACACCAGATGATGAATTACGTGACACTTTGGTTCCTATCAACTCGCGTTGGAAGGTGAAGGAAGTCCTTACTGCTGCAGATAAATATGCTGAAACAACAGGACGGCGCTATTCCATCGAATATGCACTCATCCGAGATATCAATGACCAACAATGGCGCGCTGACTTATTAGGCCGTTTGCTTAAAAACCGCCATGCCCATGTCAACTTGATTCCCTTGAATCCAACCCCTGGTTCTAAATGGACTGCATCTCGGAAAGAAGATGAACGCGCCTTTGTCCGAACCTTAGAAAATTATGGAGTTCCGGTAACAGTTCGTGATACGAGAGGTCGGGAAATCGACGGGGCTTGCGGTCAACTTGCCGCTGCCGAAGTAAACACAAAATAACAGGTCCGATCTCCTTGATACAGGGGCGCTCCGCTAACTAAACTCAAACCCTCATCTATTTCCGGAGGTTTTTGTGAAGACCCTGCAAAATTTCATCAATGGACAGAAAGTTCAATCGTCCTCTGATAAAACTCAAGATCTCATCAATCCAGCAACCGGCGAAGTCTTTGCCAAGGCGCCAGTTTCTAACGCTGCTGATGTTGATAAGGCGATGAAAGCTGCGGAGAAAGCATTTGAAGTTTGGAAAGAGTCCACACCGGGAGAACGTCAGAAAGCCATCAATAAGATTGCAGATGCTATTGAAGCTCGCTCTGAAGAATTGATTCAAATCGAAAGTGAAAACACGGGTAAGCCAATTGCTGTGACACGTGCGGAAGAAATCGGTCCAATGTTGGATCAGATTCGCTTCTTCGCTGGCGCAGCTCGCCATCTTGAAGGGCGTTCAGCAGCTGAATATTTCAAAGGTCATACCTCTTTTATTCGCCGCGAACCAATCGGAGTGTGCGCACAAGTCACTCCTTGGAATTATCCGATGATGATGGCGGTATGGAAGTGGGCTCCTGCAATTGCCGCAGGTAACACCGTCGTCCTCAAGCCAAGTGATACCACTCCAGTTTCAACGGTTTGGATGGCAGAACTTATGCAGGAGTTTTTACCTGAAGGCGTTATCAACGTCGTTGTCGGCGATCGCGATACAGGCAAGCATCTAGTTGAACATGAAATTCCACAGTTCATTTCTATTACTGGTTCAGTCCGAGCAGGTATGGAAGTTGCAAGTTCTGCCGCAAAAGATCTCAAGCGCGTCCATCTTGAACTTGGCGGCAAAGCACCTGTTGTAATTTTCGATGATGCCAACCTCGAAGCGGCCTGCGAGTGGATTGCTGTTGCTGGCTACTTCAATGCTGGTCAGGACTGCACTGCAGCTACTCGTGTTCTGGTTGAAGCGAGCGCGTATGACGATGTCGTCGCATTACTCAGTGAGCAAGCTAAGAACGTCATCAAGGTTGGTATGCCAGATGAAGATGTTCTCGTCGGCCCAGTGAATAACTCCAATCAACTTGCTCGAGTCAAAGGCTTCTTGGATCGCGTGCCTGCTCATGCTCGCGTTACGGCTGGTGGAACAGCAATTAATCGCCCAGGTTATTTCTGGAATCCAACTGTTGTTGCAGATCTCAAACAAGATGATGAGATGATTCAAAACGAAATCTTTGCCCCAGTTATTACGGTTCAGAAATTTACTGATGAAGCTGAAGCTGTTCGTCATGCCAATGGTGTGAAATATGGACTCGCCTCAAGCGTCTGGACTAAGGATCACGGACGTGCCATGCGCATGGCAAAGGCCTTTGATTTCGGATGTGTCTGGATCAATACCCATATTCCTATGGTTGCCGAGATGCCTCATGGTGGCTTTAAGCACTCTGGCCACGGCAAGGACCTCTCAGGTTATGGATTTGAGGAATACACGCGCATCAAACACGTCATGACAAATCTCAACGCCTGATAGATTTCCCGGGTCCACACCAATCTCATTCATGATGATA
>JAPOJL010000047.1 GCA_029978425.1 Actinomycetota bacterium | reverse complement strand
GAATTTCTTGTACAACGGATCGGTCCAGACGCCCGCAGCCATAATGGTGGTCTTCGCCTTAACCGTAAGAGTTTCTCCGCTCTCCAAATCCGTAACTTTTGCGCCGGTCACTTTCTTTCCACTCATCACTAATTCTTCGCATTGAGTGCGCGTTGTTATGACCGCACCATACTTAGCAGCGGTACGTGCGATTGTCATAGTGTGGCGCGCATCGTCGACTTGGGCGTCAAAGTACTGGTAGCCACCAGTGATGACATCGAGGCGAAGTGATGGCGCTATTTCACTAATCTTTTTCTGAGAAAGATGTTTATGCCACGGCAGCGCTCGCTTGAAACCACGTAGCGCGTCATAGAGAGTCATGCCAGCGCCAACATAAGTACGCTCTTTTAACTTTTCTTGCAACGGATAGAGAAATGAAACTGGTTTTACTAAGTGTGGCGAAAGAGTGCTGACCATTAATTCACGTTCGTTAAGAGCCTCTCGAACCAATTTGAAATCGTATTGCTCGAGATACCGAAGTCCACCATGAATGAGTTTTGAGGATTTTGAAGAAGTCCCTGATGCAAAATCTGCACTTTCCACCAATGCAATGCTTAATCCTCGCGAAGCGGCATCAAGTGCAATGCCAACGCCATTAACTCCGCCTCCAATGACGAGCACATCGAACTCTTCGCTGCCAAGGGCGGCCATCGCGGCGCTCCGTTGTTGCGGATTGAGGCTCGAATTAGAAAGAGGCACAGCCTTAGGATACGCGCTATGGCTTACATCGGCTCTCTCGATCAAGGAACATCCAGCACCCGCTTTATCGTTTTTGATGACGCTGGAAAGATTGTTGGACAACATCAATTAGAGCACACCCAATTTTTGCCTCAAGCTGGCTGGGTAGAACATGATGCCGCTGAAATTTGGAAGCGGACCGACGATGTTATTTCTGGAGCCCTCAAAGCAGCTCGAATTTCTGGTTCGGATTTAGCAGCGATCGGAATCACAAACCAACGTGAAACTACCGTGGTCTGGGATAAGACCACTGGCGCTCCGCTATCTCACGCTATCGTCTGGCAAGACACGAGAACTGCAGACTTTCTCAACTCGCTATCGGAAACTACGAAGTCTTCAATAACTCATAAAACTGGTTTAGCAATCGCTCCTTACTTTTCTGGCAGCAAGATGCGCTGGCTCATTAAAAATGTTCCTGCGGTTCAGGAAGCAATCAGCGATGGTCGAGCGCTTATGGGGACTATTGATTCGTGGTTGCTCTGGAATCTCTCCGGAGGTCCTCGAGGCGGAGTCCACTTCACCGATGTAACAAATGCCAGCCGCACACTCTTGATGAACCTGGAAACTCTTGATTGGGATGAGGAGCTCCTTAAGATTTTTGAAATTCCGCGCTCTGTACTTCCAACTATCAAATCCTCTTCAGAGATCTACGCTCACACCGATCCTTCCGGTGCATTTGGAAGCGCAGTTCCCATCTCAGGAATTGTCGGTGACCAACAAGCAGCAATGGTGGGACAAGCTTGTTTTGAACGCGGAGAATCAAAGACGACGTATGGCACCGGAAATTTCGCACTACTCAATACCGGAACTGACATAGTCCGCTCCAAGAACGGTCTTCTCACCACAGTTTGTTTTAAATTTGGCGAAGAACCAGCACGTTATGCCCTTGAGGGTTCGGTTGCGGTTACAGGTTCTGCAATTCAGTGGTTACGAGATCAACTTCAAATTATTTCAAGCGCGACCGATATCGAAGGATTAGCGAAGAGCGTTACCGATAACGGCGGCGTCTACTTTGTTCCAGCATTCTCAGGGCTCTTTGCCCCGTATTGGCGTAATGATGCACGAGGTGTTGTGGTGGGCTTAACTCGCGCTGCTACCAAAGCACATTTAGCGCGCGCAGCTCTTGAAGCTATCTGTTACCAAACTCGCGATGTATTAGATGCAATGTCAGCCGATAGCGGAGTGAAACTTCCTGAAATGCGCGTTGATGGTGGAATTACTGCCAATGCTCTCTGTATGCAGATGCAATCAGACATCATGGGTATCGATGTTGTGCGTCCACTCATTATTGAGACGACTGCGCTGGGCGCTGCATATGCTGCGGGTCTTGCTGTCGGTTTCTTTAAAGACATTGCAGAACTGCGCAACAAGTGGCAGGAAGGTCGCCGCTGGAACGCCGACAAATCCAGTGAGCTTGCAACAAGTGGTTATGTGCAGTGGAAAAAAGCGATCAAACGAACCCTGAATTGGGTGGAATAAAAACTTACTTAGCTAGAACTATCTCCACAAGCAGAGCATTTTCGGGACGGAGAATAGGAGCAGGTAGCCCCACATTTTCTAATTCAGAACCGGTCATGACAGCGCCACTTTCCAACCAAGGAGGAGGCGTAATCGCCATAAATTCTGCGCTTCCAGCATCGCGAATCACTCTGATTTGATACTTGGAAGAAGATTTGAGGCCGCGAATAGTTAACTTCGGAGCATGAGAAGTCACTATCGGGCGAAGCTGAACAAAGCTGAATAGCGCTTCACTCTTATCTTGTGCGACTACTCCATGCAGATAGTGAGCCTCGTTTGGATAATCAATACGAATTACATCGCCCGAGTGAAGAAGCGCACGCTTTGATTTATAGAGTGAAATCCAATCTTTAAGCGCGCTTAATTCTTCGCGTGATAGTGAAGTGAGATCTCGTTCCAAACCAGCATGGCCAAAGAGCGCAGTAGCGGCGCGGAAGGCCAAGGAAAGGTGGCGGCCCGTTTGATGTCCAGGATCTGAGCCAATATGCGTTCCAAGCAACTCCGGCGGAATAAATTGCATCGTCCAACGCTGCATAGTTTGACGCTCGAGTGCATCATTATTGTCACTGGTCCAGAACCTATCGACGAGATCAATGATTCCTAAGTCAATTCTTCCTCCACCTGATGCACATGATTCGATTTCAAGACCTGGGTGACGTTTCTTTAACTCCGCAAAGAGTCGATAGAGCGCTCTGGTTTGCTTTCCGACTGCAGGTCTTCCTTCTGAGCCAGCATCAACCAACGTTCGATTGTGATCCCATTTAATGTAGGAAATTTTGTAGTTGGAGAGGATGTCACTTGTTTGATTCAAAACATGGTTATAGGCATCTGGATTATCTAAATTCAGTACCAACTCATGTCGCCATGTTGGCGGAACCCGTCCATTGACATTGAGTATCCAATCGGGATGAGCGCGATAGAGATCTGAATCAGGATTGACCATCTCGCCTTCAAACCAGAGTCCAAACTCCATCTTCTTTGAAAGAACATATTCAACGATTCCGGTGAGTCCATTTGGCCACATATCTGTGCTGACGGTCCAGTCCCCTAGCCCGCTGCGATCGTTTCTACGAGAGCCAAACCAGCCATCATCCAAAACAACGCGCTCTACGCCGATTTCAGAAGCAACGTCAACAAGCTGACGAACTTTTGCTTCATCATGATTGAAGTAAATCGCTTCCCACATATTCAAAGTCATGGGTCTGGGTTTGGCGGGATGAACTTTTCGAGCACGAATGTGCTTATGAAGTGTCTGCGCTAAGCCATCAAGACCGGCGCTGGAATACCAAGCAAATAATTCGGGAGCTGTGTAGCTCTGACCTTTTTTAAGAATAACTTCTCCAGGCAGCAAAACTTCAGAAGCGCCAATGCTCTGCATACCTTCATAATTTTTCTCGACACAATATTGAGAATCACCGCTCCATGCCAGGGAAACTGCCCACGCTTCTCCTGACTGGAAATTTGTTGTCGGAGTGAGCGCAATCTCGCCGATTGTGTAGTTATGGCCACTTCGACCCTCGTGGGAATCACGAACCCAACGACCTATTGCAATATCGCGGCGCTGTGGATTTCGTTCATTGGACCAACGTCCAGCAAAATCAAGTGTCTGTGTTGCGCGATCACTCAAAGGTAGCCAATAGAAAAGTTCATTGAGGCAATAATCATCGCCGTTATTTGTGAGAGTCAGCGCCGTCTTCAAAACTCCAAACTTATCCAGCGCGCCTGCAAAAGTTAGTTTTAGTTGTGCAGCTGAATCTTCCAGTTCAGCGCTAAAACTAGCGTCAGTACTGGAGAGTTTCTTTACTTCAAACTTTGTTGACCAATCACGGCCATTGCGATGCCCTGAAATAGTTGGGTACCCCAACCAACCGCGAGAATGTTCGCGCATTACTCCTGGATTCTGAACTTCATCAAAATCGCTATTCGGAACAGAGCGCACAAACGGGACTGAGGCAAAGTCTCCTTCAACTGATTTACCCCAATAACGAATCTGAAGAGCGCCATCAACGACTTCAAGGTAGATATCAACGCCACCATTGGAGAGATGAGCACTCGCCGTTGCTCCGCTAGCTGGTGACATACGGGTAGAGTAATCGCGTTATGGCCGCAAAGAAACTCGCCGCAGGAGTCACGCGCACTGATCGCACTCTGATGGATGGCCGCACCATTCGCTACTACGACACCCAAGGCCAATCTCGAACTGCGGAAGACCAGAGGCCAATCGAAGAACAACCAGCAATTGGCGAAATGCGACTTGATCCACTCAATAATGAATGGGTAGTGATTGCATCTCATAGACAAGGTCGCATTTTTCTACCACCAAAAGAATTAAATCCACTCGCACCTTCGCGACCAGGATTCCTCACCGAAATTCCCGAGAGCGATTATGAAGTTGTTGTCTTTGATAATCGTTCACCATCATTGCGTCCGCCCGAAGGTTCCTTTGCTGCACCTGAAAATCCAGATTTTGACTCACTCCCGATTCCAGCCGCTGGAAAATGTGAAGTCGTCTGCTTCACCTCTGATTACGATGCTTCATTTAAAGATCTCTCTCATAAGCAGATTCGGACCGTTCTTGAGGCTTGGCGCGACCGAACTGCAGAGTTATCACAGGTTCCTTACATCGAACATATTGCGCCTTTTGAGAACCGAGGCGAAGAAGTCGGAGTTACTCTCAACCATCCACATGGCCAGATCTATGCCTATTCCTATCTCCCACCTAAAACGGCACGAATGTTT
>JAPOJL010000046.1 GCA_029978425.1 Actinomycetota bacterium | reverse complement strand
ATCATCTTCAACCGAAAAACTTTCCAGCCCCGATCATGCGATCAAGGCTCATATCCGGTATTAGCCCCGGTTTCCCGGAGTTATCCCAGAGTTGAAGGCAGATTCTTCACGTGTTCCTCACCCGTTCGCCGCTAATCCACACCCGAAGGTGCTTCATCGCTCGACTTGCATGTGTTAAGCACGCCGCCAGCGTTCGTCCTGAGCCAGGATCAAACTCTCCATAGAAAGTTTTGTTCATGGCTTACGAGACAAACAAACTGTCGTTTATTTTGTCTTTACCAAAGGAAATCAACGAGTATTTCCAGGCGCTATAAATAGCGTCTGGCACATACTTCATTGAAGTATTTATTTGAGAAGGCACTTAATTGTTTGCACAAAAAAGTAAGCCTTCTCGGCATTGACTTATGGCACGCTGTTGAGTTCTCAAGGTACGGATGCGCACTGCAAGCGGGAATTTCTTCCTTTTTTCAGGGCAGACCACCAAATCTAGTCCATGGCAACAAGCACGGTCAAACCGGCTTATTTAGGCCTAGATCGGGAAGTTGTGCTGTACGGCCTCGTAAAAGTCCGTTCCACAGCAAGGAGCGCAACTATAAGGGGTTGGGCCAAGGGGGGTCAAATCGGGTTCGCTCCTCCTGGGCCAACTGGCCTCTTTATGGAAGAAATAGCAAAAATCCCCACTTTTATGCATGAAAAGTGGGGATTTAGGCGAATATCGAGAAACCTAGATTAGCTCCACCGCAGCTAGGTCGCGCTTACCCTTTCGCAAAACTGCATATTTACCGCATAAAAAGTGGCTTTTTTCGAGACGGAAATCTTCGCCCGAAATCTTCTCATTGTTGAGATATGCGCCACCTTCTTTGACGATGCGACGCGCAGCAGATTTTGAGTCAACTACCCCTGTCGCAGCCAGGAGATCAACCCATGTTGGTAACTCTTCACCATTTTTAACTTGAGTGCGTGGTAGTTCTGCAAGAGCTGCAGAGAGCGTTGCTTCATCTAATTCAGTGATGTCCCCTTGACCAAAGAGCGCGCGAGCTGCAGCTTCGACTCGTTGACAAATTTCGGGGCTATGAACAAGTGAAGTTAATTCACGAGCGAGTTCGCGATGCGCTTCGCGAGCACCAGGATTCTCGTTATGAGTCTTTTCTAACGCCTCAATCTCTTCTCGGGATTTAAATGAGAAAACTTTGAGGAATTTAATAACATCTTTATCATCTGAGTTAAGCCAGTATTGGAAGAAGGCATACGGCGATGTCATTTCTGGATCAATCCACACCGCACCACCCGCGGTCTTGCCGAACTTAGAACCATCTGCCTTAGTCAACAATGGAACTGTGAGTGCATGCGCTGATCCACCCTCTGCGCGACGAATTAGATCAAGACCCGCTGTGATATTTCCCCACTGATCCGAACCACCAATTTGAAGTGTGCAGTTATATTTTCGATAGAGCTCGAGATAATCCATTGATTGCAGAACTTGGTATGAAAATTCGGTGTATGAAATTCCATCTTTCTCGAGACGGGCAGACACTGCATCTTTATTGAGCATCTGATTGACGCTAAAGTGCTTTCCAATATCGCGTAGGAATTCAATTGCCGACATGGGAGCCGTCCAGTCGAGGTTATTTACTAGCTTTGCCGGGTTCTGCTTTGTTTCAAAATCCATGAACTTTGAGAGCTGGGCAGTCATGCGCGTAACCCACTGTTCAACCACGTCAGTTGTATTGAGCGTTCGCTCTTCATTCTTTCCACTGGGGTCTCCTACAAGGCCTGTAGCTCCCCCAATTAATGGGAGCGTGTGATGGCCTGCCAGTTGAAAACGGCGGAGAACAAGGAGAACTACGAGGTTGCCCACATGGATGCTCGGTGCAGTTGGGTCGGTGCCAAGATAGAGCGTGATGGGCTTTTTTAGCGCCTCACGGAGCTCTTTCTCATCGGTAGTCTGAGAAATAAGTCCGCGCCATTTGAGGTCATCGATTAGATCTGTCATCTCGTTTTTCACGCACCCATCATCTCTGAAAAAGCCTTCGCCTTGTCGCTAAATTCCTTTGAGTACGAAGAAGTGATTGCTGTCGCCTCCTTAATTTGAGCCTTAAAGGATGAAGGAGAAGTTCCACCCACTGTTGTTCGTGATTCAAGTGCGCCTTGAACTGAAAGTACCTCTCGCACATCACTTTTAAGAGATGAATGAATGGATGAGAATTCGTCATCAGTTAATTGATGAAGCAGTCGACCTGTTGACTCGCAGAGAGCAACGCACTTACCTGCGGCATCATGTGCCTGCGCAAAGGGAACCTTTGCTCGTACCAAGTAATCGGCAATCTCGGTAGCAAGTGAGAAGCCAAGTGGTGCAGCAAAGGCCATCTTTTCTCGATCAAAATCAGTCGTTGCAACCATCCCAGTTACTGCAGGGAGAACCAGCAGAACTGTGTCAATGGAATCAAAGAGCGGTTCTTTATCCTCTTGCAGATCACGGTTATATGCGAAAGGTAGACCTTTGAGCATTGTGAGAACCCCAGTGAGATTTCCAACCAAGCGTCCAGCTTTACCGCGAGCAAGTTCTGCCATATCTGGATTCTTTTTCTGCGGCATGATTGATGAACCAGTTGAATATGCGTCAGCGACCTTTGCCCAACCAAATTCGGTAGTTGCCCAGATGCACCATTCTTCACCAATACGCGATAAGTGGATGCCGACCATCGAAAGAATAAAGAGAGCTTCGGCAACAAAGTCACGATCTGATACTCCATCGATTGAGTTGGCAGCGCTCGAGCTAAATCCGAGGTTTTCTGCTGTTACTTCAGGTGAGAGTGGCAGAGATGATCCTGCCAATGCTCCGGAACCCAATGGGCTTACGAGAGCACGATCGAGCCAGTCGTGAATGCTATCAAGATCGCGCGAAAAACCTTGAACATGCTTAGCAATCTCATGTCCGAAAAGAACTGGTTGCGCGTGCTGCATGTGTGTAAAGCCTGGCGCTGGCGCATCACCATATTCAGTTGCCTTCGCAATCAGCGCCTGTTGTAGCTCCAATATCTGTCTGGCAACATCAATCATATGATCGATTGCGTAGAGGCGAAGATCTGTAGCAACTTGATCATTACGCGAACGACCTGCACGCAAAGAGCCTCCGATGGCGCCGAGTTTCTCAGTTAAACCACGTTCCAGCGCGCTATGAACATCCTCATCCGTATCGATAGCAACGAAAGAGCCCGTGGCGACTTCTTTAATCAGTTCATGGAGAGCGATTCGAATGGGATTAGCTACTGAATCTTCTAGAAGCCCACTCGATTGCAGCACTTCTAAATGGGCCAAAGACGAGCGAAGGTCATAGGGTGCTAAACGCCAGTCAAAGTGCACGCTACGAGAAAGTGCAAATACAGCGTCCGCAGGTGTTTGCGAGAAACGTCCACCCCAAAGCGCCATTATTTACTTCCTCTTCTCTTAATCCCGCCGTAAGCGAGTAATTCTCTCGCGAGTTGGGCTCCACCGCTGGCTTTTCTTGATACAACGAGGACCGTGTCATCACCTGCAATAGTTCCGATAATCTCTGAAATCCCAGAATGATCGAGAGAGCTAGCTAATAACTGTGCTCCTCCGGGTGGAGTCCGAACCACCGCGAGATTACCGCTGGCCTCAACAGAGAGTATGAGGTCCGAGGGAACTGGCATAGTGCGCGAAATGGATTCATCATCGCTCTCTGAAATTTTATAGATTGATTCACCATTTGCGGCACGTCCTCGAACGGCGCCAATCTCTTCGAGGTCCCGGCTCGCTGTTGCCTGCGTTACAACAAATCCAGCCTTCTTCAATTGTTTCACCAGATCAGATTGTGAATGGATAAGCCCTGCTTTGATAAGAGCTATCGCCTTTGCTCTACGTGCGCTCACGCTAGACATGAGTTACCTCCTTGAGAGCCTTAGTGAATATCGCTACAAATTTCTCGGCCTGCTTCATCGAAACGTTGAGCGCTGGCGCTAAACGAATAGTTCTATCTCCTGGTGCGTTGATAAGCGCTCCAAGTTCTTGGGACTTCTTCACAACTAACTTGGCCACTGGCTTTTCTAACGTCAAACCAATAAGTAGTCCCGCGCCACGGACTTCTGTTACACCCTCAATGAGCGCAAGTTCGGCGAGTAGAAACGCTCCTACCTCATCCACATGCGCGAAAATCTTCTCTTTCTCAATCGAGGAGATAACCGCCAGAGCTGCTGCAGTTGCAACCGGATTGCCACCAAAAGTGGAGCCGTGATCGCCTGCTTCAAATAACTTCGATGCAGAGCCAAGGGCAATCATTGCGCCGAGTGGAAGTCCCCCACCAAGCCCCTTAGCCAAAGTGATCACATCAGGTCTAATTCCCGAATATTCATAGCCGAACCAATCTCCCGTGCGACCCATTCCCGTCTGAACGCAATCGAAAACTAAGAGCGCCCCGTTGTCATCACAGTACTGTCGTAGGTTCTTCAGATAGTCCGCGGGCGGAACAATGACGCCGGCTTCGCCCATGATTGGTTCAACAATCACCATCGCAGTCTTTTTGGTGATAGCGCGCTTCATTGCTGATGAATCACCAAATGGAACGTGCTTTATCCCCTTAATAAGCGGCTTAAATGGATCTCGTTTGGAAGGTTGACCCGTGAGCGAGAGCGCGCCCATCGTGCGGCCGTGAAATGCTTCTCGCGTTGCTACAACTCTGTATTTACCGGTCTTGCGAGAGATTTTGAGCGCGGCCTCATTCGCTTCAGCGCCTGAATTACAGAAGAAGACACGGGCACTTTTATCGCCAGTCATCTTCTGAAGCCTTTCGGCCAGCTCCAAAACATTTGGGTGGGCATAGAAATTGCTGACATGGCCCAGCGTTGAAATCTGCTTGCTTACCGCTTTAACAATCGCAGGATGTGCATGTCCCAAGACATTTGTGGCGATTCCAGCCAAGAAATCAAGATAGCTCTTGCCATCGGCGTCCTTCACTACCGAACCCTTGCCTGAGACAAGTTCGATAGTTGGAGTTCCGTAGTTATCCTGAATTGCTCTCTGCCAACGCTTCATGCGACCACCAACGTTCCGCCCACACCTAAGAGAGCATCTCTAAGAGCCGATGGATTTGTTCCATCGATAATTCGTACTGCCTTCGCCCCTGCTGCAATCGCATCAAGGCATGCTTGAACTTTAGGGGCCATTCCTTCAGCAAAGCTCGCTTTAAGTGATTCCAATTCTTGAGCAGAGATTGATTCAATGAGCGAACCTTTGTCAGGCCATTTCTTATAGATTCCTTCAACATCAGTCATGATGATGAGCCACTGTGCATCGAGAGCTCCTGCAATCGCCGCTGCTGCCAAATCTG
>JAPOJL010000045.1 GCA_029978425.1 Actinomycetota bacterium | reverse complement strand
ATCGTGATTGCACCAGGGTTTCCATCTCCAGTCACCCAGGTTCCATGCGCGCTCTTTGCTGAACCTACTGGGGCGATAACTGCTGCAGTTCCACATGCAAAGATTTCAGAGATCTCCCCGCTGGCAACTCCATCGCGCCAATCATCAATCGAGATCATTCCTTCTTCTACTTTGTAACCTAAATCTGAGGCGACAGAGAGAATAGAGTCGCGAGTGATTCCCGGTAATAGAGTTCCGGTGAGCTTAGGGGTGAAAATGGTTGCGTCTTTTCCTTTACCTTTGACAAAGTAAAGATTCATGCCGCCCATTTCCTCTACCCAACGACGTTCTTTGGCATCAAGCCAGACAACTTGATCACAACCTTGTTTTGCAGCCTGTTGTTGTGCAAGAAGAGAAGCTGCGTAATTGCCGCCGCACTTTGCTTCACCGGTCCCGCCAAGAGCTGCACGAACATATTCGGTAGAAATCCACACTGTCACAGCTTTGGCAGCATTGAAATATGCCGCGGCCGGCGTTGCAATCACCGCAAAGAGTGCTTTATTTGAGGGACGAACACCAAGTCCTACTTCTGTAGCAATCATGAAGGGACGGATGTAAAGAGATTCACCAATCTTTTTCGGAACCCAACCAGCATCTTGAACGACAAGTGCCTCTACAGCTCTTACGAAATCTTCGACTGGTAGTTCTGGCAAAGTAATTCTTGCTGCGCTCTTGGAAAAGCGAAGTCCATTGGCGTCAGGTCTAAATAGCGCGATTGATCCATCGGGCTGTGAATACGCTTTCATTCCTTCGAATATTTCTTGTCCGTAATGAAAGACCATCGCAGCTGGATCAAGGCTGAGCGGGCCATAGGCCTGCACAGTTATATCTGACCAGCCCGAAGATTCATTCCATTCTGCAACCACCATATGGTCAGTGAAGTATTTACCAAAACCAGGTTCAGCTACTCGCTTTTCCCGTTCGGCTGCGGGCACCGCCCTAGTTGATGGAATGACGTTAATTCTCATTATCCGAGAGCCTTTACTAATGCATTTCCAACTTCTGCAGTTGTTCGTTTTGCATCGCCACGATTAAGAAGATCGTTTTCGACAGCGCGTTCGACATCGCTCGCCGCATCATTGAGTCCAAGATGGCGGAGCAACATCGCAACTGACATCACAGTTGCGGTGGGGTCTGCAATTCCTTTGCCAGCAATGTCAGGAGCAGAACCATGAACCGGTTCAAACATGGAGGGGAACTTACCTTCGGGATTGATATTGCCCGAAGCGGCTAATCCAATTCCACCGCAGATTGCGGCAGCAATATCGGTCAAGATATCGCCAAAGAGATTATCGGTGACAACAACATCGAAGCGATCAGGGTTAGTTACAAAGAACATTGATGCCGCATCGACATGAAGATAATCCGTTGTAATCTCAGGAAACTCTTGAGCGACTTCATTAAATGTTCGAGTCCAGAGTCCACCCGCGCGAGTTAATACATTGTTCTTATGGACGAGCGTGAGCTTCTTACGGGGGCGCTTTTGTGCGCGGGCAAAGGCATCACGAATTACTCGCTCTGCACCACGTCGGGTATTAAGGCTCTCTTCAGTCGCAATCTCATCTGGAGTTCCTTGTGCAAGAACGCCACCAGCTCCAACATAAGGACCTTCCGTACCTTCACGTACGACGACAAAATCAATTGGAGCTTCAGTACGAAGTGGGCCCCTTGTTCCTGGATAAAGTCGAGCGGGACGTAGGTTGATGTAATGATCAAAGGCAAAGCGAAGTTTCAAAAGTAAACCGCGCTCTAGTACTCCACTAGGAACGCTGGGATCTCCAACTGCGCCTAGCAGGATCACATCGAAGTTCTTGAGTTCTTCAAGCGTGGAATCTGGAAGCGTTTCACCTGTCTTATGCCAATAACGAGCGCCCAGATCAAACTCTTTCTTCGAGAAAGTAACGCCGTATTTAGCCGAAACTGCATCAAGCACTTTCAATCCCTCAGCAACAACTTCAGGTCCGATTCCATCGCCGCCGATGACAGCTAATTTGTAATTTTTACTCATGATTGGAGAGAGACCGATCGTGAAACGCGAGCGCCGATTTCCGATGCAATCTTCTTGGCGACATCAGCAGGAATTGCAGAGTCCACCGTGAGTGCCATCAACGCCTCTCCTCCCGCTTTATCTCGAGCAACCTGCATATTTGCGATATTGATCTTTGCAGCGCCCAGAATGTTTCCGACTGCGCCAACAACGCCAGGTTTATCTTCATAAATAAGAAAGAGCAAGTGGTCTGTTGGTGGAAGTTCGATATCAAACTTATTGATACGTACGATTTTCTCTACTTTACGGATTCCCATCAAAGTCGCATCTACTTCAACACGATTTCCGTTAGAGAATGCAGCGCGCATTGAAATCATGCTTCGGTAATCTTCACATTCAGCTTCGGTAGAGACTGTGGAAGTCATGCCTTTTTCTTGCGCCAAATTTGGGGAATTCACGTAGGTGACATCTTCCATACCGGTGGCGAGAAGTGCACCTTTCAGGGCAGAGGTACCGAGAATCGAGCAATCGTGCGCCGATACTTCTCCACTCACAGTAATCTCAATAGAAACTGGCAACTCACCTTCGAGTGATGTCGCGATCTGCGCCATCTTTTCAACGAGTGGAAGTGATGGACGAATCTCTTCGTGAATCTCTCCACCTTTAACGTTGACTGCATCAGGAACGAGTTCACCCGAAAGTGCTTTACGGACGGAGATAGCTACTGCAATACCTGCACGTTCTTGAGCTTCGTCTGTTGAGGCGCCTAAGTGCGGGGTTGCAACAACTTGATCGAGTGCAAAGAGAGGTGAATCGGTACAAGGTTCGGTGGCAAAAACATCAAGACCTGCGCCTGCAACACGACCGTCTGTGATTGCTGTGTGAAGCGCAGCTTCATCAAGAACGCCACCACGAGCTGCATTAATGATGCGAACTGTGGGCTTTACCTTCTTAAGCGCTTCTTCACCGATGAGATTTGCTGTCTCCTTAGTTTTTGGAAGATGAATCGTGATGAAATCAGAAGTCTTCAGTAGGTCATCAAGAGAGACGAGATCCACACCTAGCTGTGCTGCGCGTGCGGGTTGGAGATAAGGATCGTAGGCAACCACCTTCATGCCAAAAGCTTGCATGCGATGGGCAACAAGTTGGCCGATACGACCAAAACCAACAACGCCAAGAGTCTTTTCGAAAAGTTCAGCACCTGTGTACTTCGAGCGCGCCCATTTTCCATTTTTTAGAGCTGCGTGCGCAGGTGAAACATGACGGGCTGATGCAAGTAACAATGCGATCGCTAATTCGGCAGCGCTGACAATATTAGATGTCGGTGCATTTACTACCATCACTCCAGCGGCAGTTGCAGCCGGAATATCAACGTTGTCGAGTCCAACACCTGCACGAGCAATTACCTTTAAACCTTTTGCTGCTGCAATTGCTTCGGCATCCATCTTTGTGGCAGAGCGGATCAAGACTGCATCGACTCCTGCAGCGAGTGCAGGTAGAAGTTCAGCGCGATTTGCTCCATCGCAATTACGGATTTCGAAGTCAGGTCCCAACGCATCAAGCGTTGCAGGACTTAACTCCTCAGCAATTAATACAACAGGTTTACTCACGCGCGGCAGAACCTTCCTTGTAATCATCCTTGTTCGCGGCCTTGACCCAGGACATCATCTTGCGAAGATTGCGGCCAACTTCTTCGATGGGGTGTTGTTCACCTTTTGCGCGTAGCGCCTTGAATTCTGGAGCTCCGGCATCCTGATCATCAATAAATCTCTTAGCAAATGCACCACTTTGGATATCAGCAAGGACTGCTTTCATATTCTCTTTGACGCGTGGATCGATCACACGTGGACCTGAGATGTAATCCCCGTATTCAGCTGTGTCAGAAACTGACCAACGTTGCTTTGCGATTCCGCCTTCGTACATCAAGTCAACGATGAGCTTGAGCTCGTGGAGACATTCAAAGTAAGCAACTTCTGGCTGGTATCCCGCTTCAATCAAAGTTTCAAAGCCATATTGCACAAGCTGTGATGCTCCGCCGCAGAGAACCGATTGTTCGCCGAAGAGATCTGTTTCAGTCTCTTCAGTAAAGGTTGTGAGAATTCCACCTGCGCGAAGTCCACCCATAGCTTTTGCGTATGAAAGCGTAAGTGGCCAAGCGTTACCTGTTGCATCTTGTTCGACTGCGACGATATCGGGAACGCCACGTCCGGCGACATACTCACGACGAACGAGATGTCCTGGACCCTTCGGCGCGACCATACATACATCGATATTTGCTGGCGGCTTGATGTAGCCAAAACGAATATTGAATCCATGTCCAAAGAAGAGAGCATCGCCTGCTTTGAGGTTCGGCTCAATCGATTCCTTGTAAATGTGGCGCTGTTTGTGATCAGGAGCAAGGAGCATGATCACAGTTGCTTCTTTAACAGCATCTGCGACAGAGAGAACGCGCAATCCTTCTTCTTCGGCTTTGGCACGTGACTTCGAGCCTTCTGCAAGTCCAACTCTGACATCTACTCCGCTGTCGCGCAGATTAAGCGCATGAGCATGTCCTTGTGAACCGTAACCGATGACCGCAACTTTTCGGCCTTGAATTACCGAAAGATCTGCATCTTCGTCATGATAAATAGTTGCCACGTTCGTTCCAGCTTTCTCGTTAGTTTTGGTAGTCCTCAGTCTGGCTATGCGACTCAGATGAGGCTAGTCCAGTTTCCTTCAGAGTTCGTTCAACTAAGGTCACATCGCCATCTTCAATAGCAATGAGACCAGATTGAACGAGCTCTTTCACGCCAAACTTGTTGAGTTCGGTCAGAAGTGCAGCAAGGTCTTTGCTGGTCCCAACCGTCTCAATTGTGAGTGAGGCAGGAGTCTCTCCAACAATCTCACCTTTATATTGCGCAACGAGTGCAGCAATAGCAGCGCGATCTTGGGGAGAATTCTTAACTTTCACCATAAGCAATTCACGCTGACGGGAATCTTCAGATTTCATCTCTTGAATGCCAATGACATTGACTAATTTGAAGAGTTGAGCGCTTACTTGATCAAGTGCATGGCCCTCAAGGTTCAAAACGATTGTCATGCGGGAAATCGCAGGATTTTCCGTAGGACCTACAGCAAGTGAATCAATGTTGTAGCCACGACGGGAGAAAAGCGAAGCGACGCGAGCTAGAACACCAGGGCTATTTTCAACGAGTACAGAAAGTGTGTGTTGGGCCATGGCTATAACTCCTGGGAATCCCAGTCCGGCGCCATCTCTTTGGCGATCATGATGTCATCGTTGGATGTACCTGCCGCAACCATCGGCCAGACCATCGCATCACGGTGCACATTGAAATCAACGACGACAGGTGCATCGTTAATCGCATTGGCTTCTTTAATAATCTTGTCGACATCGCTCTTTGAATCGCAACGCAGACCAACACAACCCATCGCTTCAGCCAGTTTTGCAAAATCAGGGATTCGCTTGGAGTGTAGATCGGTATTGGAATAGCGCTGTTGATAGAACAAAGTCTGCCATTGACGCACCATTCCAAGGCTTTCGTTATTGATAACAGCAACTTTGATAGGAATGTTGTTGAGCGCACATGTAACTAATTCTTGATTGGTCATTTGGAAGCAACCATCGCCATCGATAGCCCATACCGGAGTATCGGGCGCGCCAACTTTTGCGCCCATCGCTGCAGGAACTGCATAGCCCATCGTTCCGAGTCCACCAGAGTTCAACCAGGTGCGAGGCTTCT
>JAPOJL010000044.1 GCA_029978425.1 Actinomycetota bacterium | reverse complement strand
ATTGATTGATTCACTGAATTGGAACATTGGCCCAGGCGATCGAATCGGAATAGTTGGCGTCAATGGCTCAGGAAAGACCACTTTGATGCGGACGTTGGCGGGGCAATATCGCTTCGCGGCGGGCAAGATCCAGACCGGTGTAACAGTAAAAGCCGCATTCTTATCCCAGCATCTTCAAGAACTTGATCCTTCATGGCGAGTAATAGAGGCAGTTGAGAAGGTTGCGCTTCATGTGGAGCTCGGTGGCGGTCGAGAGATATCTGCTTCACAGTTATGCGAGCGACTGGGATTTGATTATGAAGGCCAGCAACGGATGGTGCGGGATTTATCAGGTGGAGAAAAACGTCGCCTGCAACTCACGAGATTGTTGATGGATTCACCCAACGTACTTCTACTTGATGAGCCCACAAATGATTTTGATGTGGAGACTTTAACCGCGCTGGAAGATCTCCTTGATACCTATGCGGGAGTTCTAATCGTGATCTCCCACGATCGTTACTTTTTGGAGCGAGTCTGTGATCGTTTTGTTGGGTTACTTGGAGATGAATCACTTCGGGATTTACCCCGCGGAGTTGATCAATACTTAGAACGACGCAGCTCGATGATTGAACGCTCAATTGCTACTGCACCAAAGAAAACTATCTCTGATGCAGCCCAAGTTCGACTAATCAAGAAAGATATTGCGAAGCTGGAGAAACAGATAGAGAAAGTCCAAAGTGAAGAGAAGCAATTAATCGCAGAACAAGAAGCAGCCTCTTTTGATCACCAGAAGTTGATTGAGATTGCGTCGAAGTTAGAGGCGATACAATCGCTCCGTCAAAAATTAGAAGATGAATGGTTGGAGCTCAGTGGCAAAATCAGCGAGTAGCGCGGTTCGCCTAGATGCGCTGGCTGCCATCTCGGGAGTAATGATTGCGCTGCAAGCCCGCGCTAATGGCGAACTCTCTCATCGCCTCGATAATGCTCCACAAGCCGCTTTGGTTTCTTTCTCCTCCGGGCTTTTCTTTGTTGCGTTGTATGCGCTATTCAGTCCAGCAGTAAAAGCAGGTATTACGCGCTTGCGAACTGCAGTCCGCACGGGCGCAATTCCACGATGGCGTTTATTGGCTGGCGCACTTGGTGGAAGTTTTGTTGCGCTCCAGACCAGCGTTGTGCCTCTGATCGGAGTAGCGGTGTATTCCGTTGCATCACTCGCTGGCCAGACCGCCACATCATTAATTGTTGATCGCATTGGATTAACCGGCGGTGGACCGAAATTAATCTCACCTCGTCGCGTTGGCGCAGCGCTCATAACTGTATTAGCTGTCTTGGTTTCTGTTATCGACAAGATCGAAGCGCATAGCTTCTCCTTTATTGCTGTCGGCCTGGCCGTGATTGCTGGAGCGTTAGTTGGAGTTCAACGCGCACTTAATGGCCAGATCAATGAATTCTGCAACCAGAGCTACACCACATCTCTTCTTAACTTCATCACGGGAACATCTTTCTTAGTTTTATTTATTCTTGTGCTTCTGCTTTTCGGCAAGATTGAATTGCAAACACTTCCGAGTGGTCCATGGTGGATTTACACCGGCGGAATTATTGGGGTCATCTATATCGCTGCAACATCATTGATTGTGCAACATCTTGGCGTATTAACTTTCACGCTCTTTAGCGTTGGTGGACAACTCTTCGGTTCCTTACTACTTGATCTCTATGCGCCAAGCGAGGGTGTGAGTGTCAGTTGGTATTTGGTCACAGGTATTGCCATGACCTATGTCGGAGTGGTTGTGGGTGGCGCTCGTCAGTCGCGTTTAGAACGCAAGTAATTTCTAACAGTTAACGCAATCGTAAGCACGATGAAGAATGCTGCAATCAGCCTTGATGAATCTTTAAGGACTGGAATCGAAGCTGCGTAAAAGCCCAGCAATGTGATTCCAACGCCCCATAACAGCGCGCCAAGTGCGTTGGCTGCTAAGAATTTGTAGTAATTCATCTTTGCGATGCCGGCTATCGGAGGCATAAATGTTCGAATCCAGGGATAGAAGCGGGCGAGAATGACCGCGCTCCATCCATACTTCTCATAGAAGTTTTCCGCGCGAGTAATCATTTTCTCGATTCGTGGCGATGAGTGTCGTTCGAGATATGCCCGCCCATATTTTCGGCCTAAGACATACCCAACTTGGTCGCCAAGGAATGCGGCGATAAAGATAACGGTAACGAGAAAAACGATGTTGGTGTCATCTCGTGTGGCAGCAACTAAACCTGCGGCAAAGAGAATCGAGTCTCCAGGGAGAAAGAAGGCAATCAAAATTCCAGTTTCAACAAAGACAATTGCGCCTAGTGCAAGGTAAATGAAGAACGGGGTAGAAGCGTTGAGATATTGCTCGACCCAATCAGCGATCGACAATTAGCAGCACTTCCTAACCGCATCTGCGACTGATTTCACGACATTAGGATCAAAGACGCTTGGAACAATAAAGGAGGCATTGAGTTGAGATTCAGAGACGCATGATGCGATCGCATCAGCGCAGGCCACAAGAAGCTCATCCGTTATCTTTGAAGCTCCTGCATCAAGTAAGCCACGGAAGATTCCTGGGAAAGCAAGGACATTATTTATTTGATTTGGTTGATCGCTTCGCCCGGTTGCGACAACGGCCGCATGCTTGCGAGCTAAAACAGGATCTATTTCTGGGTCTGGGTTGGCGAGGGCAAAGACGATCGCATCTTTGGCCATTGATTGCACATCAGGTTCAGTCAAAACATTAGGCGCGCTTACTCCAATGAAGATATCTGCGCCTTTAATTGCTTGGCTGAGGGTTCCATCAAATTGTTCTGGATTACAGTGATCTACAAACCATTTGCGCATCTCATTTGAGGTATCACTCTTCTTATTTATCACACCATTACTATCAAATCCAATGATGTTCTTTGCGCCGGCTAGTACAAGTAAGCGCGCAATTGCAGTTCCGGCCGCGCCAGCACCACTCAAAACAATCTTTGTTTTACTTAAATCTTTCTTTACTAACTTGAGTGCATTGCGTAGGGCAGCGAGTACAACAACGGCAGTGCCATGTTGATCATCATGGAAAACGGGAATATCAAGGAGTTCTCGTAAACGCGCTTCGACTTCGAAGCAGCGTGGCGCAGAAATATCTTCCAGATTGATTCCGCCATAGACAGGGGCTATGAGTTGTACGGTGCGAACAATTTCATCGACATCTTGAGTATCAAGGCATACCGGCCAGGCATCGACATCAGCAAATCTTTTGAAGAGCGCAGCTTTTCCTTCCATCACAGGTAGCGCTGCTGCAGGGCCAAGATTTCCTAGACCAAGAACTGCGGAGCCATCAGTGACGACGGCGACGGTATTGCGCTTGATGGTGAGGCGGCGAGCATCGGCAGGATCTTTAGCGATGGCTTGGCAGATTCGAGCTACGCCAGGGGTATAGGCCCGTGACAAATCATCACGGGTCTTCAGTGGAACTTTTGATTGGACTTCAAGTTTTCCACCGAGGTGAAGCAAAAATGTGCGATCAGAAACTTTACGAACCTTCAAAATCGGTGAAGCGCTTAATGCGCTAGTAATGCGTTCAGCATGCGCCGCATCGATCGCATCGCACGTAACATCGATAACAACGCTATCTAATTGAGAATCTGCAACATCGAGAGCGGTAATCATCGCACCCTCGCGAGTGATGATGGTGGTTATCTCAGCAACGGGTTGGAATTCAGGACGTCCTTCAACGCGAATTGTGATGCCATAACCCGGGGATGTGTTGGCCATTTATACGACTCCGTAAAGTCGATCTCCTGCATCGCCCAAACCAGGAACGATATATCCGTGCTCATTTAACTTCTCATCCATAGCGCCGGTAACGATGGTGATAGGGAAATTAGAATTAGAGAAAGCACGTTCTACAGTCTTTGCACCTTCGGGAGCTGCAAGTAAACAGATCGCCGTAATGTCTTGGGCCCCTCGTTCAATCAGATAATTAAATGCCGCAACCAGAGTTCCACCAGTAGCAAGCATGGGATCAAGAACGTAACACTGGCGACCACTTAAATCTTCAGGTAAGCGATTTGCGTACGTAGATGCTTGAAGCGTCTTCTCATCTCGCACCATGCCAAGAAATCCAACATCAGCGCTCGGTAGTACGCGCATCATTCCCTCGAGCATTCCAAGGCCAGCGCGGAGAATGGGAACGACGACGGGGCGAGGTGTTGAAAGAATTGCGCCTTTTGTGGGCGAAACCGGAGTTTCAATCTGGACTGGAGAAATCTTTACTTCTCGCGTTGCTTCATATGCCAATAACGTCACGAGCTCTTCGACGAGGTGACGGAAGACTTGAGAATTAGTGTTCTTGTCGCGCAGTACCGTCAATTTATGGGTAACAAGTGGGTGATTTACGACGTGTACTTTCATGGCGACACTTTACTACCAAGCACAACGGTGGAACTATGGCGCATTGCATTTCTTTAGCGCGGGGAGGTGTGAGATGGCAGACGAAAGACTCGAATTTGCACTGCTTGCCTGGCGCGATGATGGCCGCTGGAGAATCTCCCAACTTCCTGATGATGCCACTACTGACATCGGCGTAGTGCTTGATGCGCTCCGTGCGCAACAAGTTGATGGTGGCGCTTTAGCAATGCTCTCGATTGATGATCAATTCTTTATTGTAATCCGCCAGATCGGCGCAAAGATGCAGATGGTTTTAAGTGATGTCATGACAGCCCTTGATTACGAGATTGCTGCCGAAGTTCTAGAACTTACCGATATTGAATTTCCTGCAGAAGATGATGCTGATGAACCAGCAGGGGATCTAAATATTTTCACCGATCTCGGTCTTGATGCCATGGAGCTGCAATTAATCTGTGATGACGATGAAATGTTCCCAGATGAACAACTTGAAGTGATTGCACGCCGGATTGGATTTGGCGATGAATACATTGATTTGGTAGAAAAGCTGTAATGAATTACGAAAGGGCGATGCGCGTAGCCCTGGAGCGCGCAAGGTTTGGCGCGACTGCAAGTGGCGATGTTCCTGTTGGCGCAGTCATGCTCAACAAAGATAGCGAGATCATTGCGCTAGGAAATAATCAAAGAGAATTACTGCGCGATCCACTGGGCCACGCTGAAATTGTTGCTATCAAAGCCGCAGCCCGCTCACTTGGTTCGTGGCGACTTGAAGAGTGCACACTTGTTGTAACTCTGGAACCCTGCGCAATGTGCGCTGGTGCAATTATGCAATCGCGGATTCCACGTGTTGTCTTTGGCGCATGGGACGAAAAGGCGGGAGCCGCAGGATCGATGTGGGACTTACTACGAGATCCACGAGCTCTACATAAAGTAGAAGTCATTTCTGATGTGCTTAAAGATGAATGTGCAGCGCTGCTCAAAGAATTTTTTATAGAACAGAGGTAGCCCTCGCGTATAGTCGCCCACGGTGGCGTGTCCGAGCGGCCTAAGGAGCGCGCCTCGAAAGCGCGTGTTGGGGAAACTCAACCGTGGGTTCAAATCCCACCGCCACCGCCATTTATTTGATGCGAAGAACTCGTTTTACGCCCCAAATCGTCACAAGAGTCATAGCCTCTCGCACGATCTTTTTAGACATTTTGCTTACGCCTTGTTCGCGTTCCCTGAAAGTTATGGGCACTTCCACGATACTCCCGCGATTCTGGTGGACCGCTCGCGTCATTTCGATTTGGAATGAGTAGCCCTCACTTTTAATTGCTTCAAGATTAATCTGCCGAAGAATCTGTGAAGAATAAATACGAAAGCCGGCCGTCGAATCCTTGACTCCCATGC